>NZ_JBHSFK010000012.1:0-273005 GCF_042653945.1 Streptomyces vulcanius
CTGGCGTTGATTTTTGGCACGCTGTTGAGTTCTCAAGGAACGGACGCTTCCTTTGTACTCACCCGAGACACTCTCAGGCTTTCCTCCGGGCGCTTCCCTTCGGTCTTGCGTTTCCGACTCTATCAGATCCTTTTCGGTGTCTGATTCCCTGTCGGCGGGGCCTTTCGACATTCACTACGTTAACCGATTCCCTCGGCAACTCATAATCGAGTTCCTGCGAGTTCGAATTCGGGCATGCGGGCACGCCGAATTTGCTCCCGCTGAGGGATGTCGTAGGTAGTGGGTGGCCGCTTCCGGCTGCTGGCGAATGCCGTACCCGGTTCAAGCGGCTCGGGCCACGTTACGCGCCCGTCATGGGCGAGTCAACTTCGGCGACGCCTGGGGACATGGGCCCGATACGGGCTCACTGTGGGGTCGTCGGCGACCCAGTAGCGCCAGGGATGGACGGCTCCGTCGCCGGAGACTCCGGTGCGTGGGCCGTTGCGTACCTGGTCGGAGGGGACCGGGGTGCCGGTCATGACGCGGAGGGGGGTGTCGGTTGTGGTGCACGCGTCCGTGCCGTCGAGGGTTCGGTCGACGTCCAGGGCCGTGGCCAGGCGGGCCGGTCCTTTGGCGAGTTCCTTGTCATTTCGGGCCGAGAGTCGACGTTTGCGGGCCAGTTCGGCACCCTCGGTCACCTCGCCGGCGCGGAGCAGAACGGCGCTCGCCCTGCCTTCGGGACCGCAGACGAGGTTCATGCAGTGCCACATGCCGTAGGTGAAGTAGACGTACACATGACCGGGCGGACCGAACATCACTTCGTTGCGGGCGGTGCGGCCACGGTAGGCGTGTGAGCCGGGGTCGTTCGGGCCGTCGTAGGCCTCGACCTCCGTGATACGGAGGGTGATCGGACCGTCGGGGGTCGTACGGACCAGGAGGCGGCCGAGGAGGTCGGGGGCGACTTCCAGGACAGGGCGGTCGAAGAAGACCCTGGGCAGGAGCGTACGGTCGGGGGTCGCGATCATGGCCTCCGAGCGTAGTGGAGAACGGTCGGTGCGTCGGGGTGTTCAGCGGACGCTCGGCTTGCCAGGGTGTGGGCACGGAACCGGCCAGGGCCGGATCGCGTTTGTAGGGATCAAGGGATCCCGGAAGCAAGAAGTTCGAGTAGGGAGAGTCATGGCGTTCAAGAAGCTGCTCGCGAGTCTGGGGGCCGGCGGGGCTTCGGTGGAGACGGTGCTGACGGAGGTCAACGTCGTACCGGGCGGTGTCGTCCAGGGCGAGGTGCGGATCCAGGGCGGGTCCGTGAACCAGAACATCGAGGGGCTCTCCGTCGGGCTGCAGGCCAAGGTCGAGATCGAGAGCGGTGACCAGGAGTACAAGCAGGACATCGAGTTCACCAAGCAGCGGCTGGGCGGGGCGTTCGAGTTGCAGGCGGGCGCGGTGCACGCGGTGCCGTTCGGCCTGGAGATCCCCTGGGAGACGCCGATCACGATGATCGACGGGCAGGCGCTGCGCGGGATGAACATCGGGGTGTCGACCGAGCTGGCCATCGCTCGGGCGGTGGACTCCGGCGACCTCGACCCGGTCAACGTGCACCCGCTGCCGGCGCAGAAGGCGATCCTGGACGCTTTCCTCCAGCTGGGCTTCCGGTTCAAGAACGCGGACATGGAGCGCGGGCACATCCGCGGTACGCGGCAGAAGCTGCCGTTCTACCAGGAGATCGAGTTCTTCCCGCCGTCCCAGTACCGGGGTCTGAACCAGGTCGAGCTGAGCTTCGTGGCCGACGAGCAGGCGATGGACGTCATCCTGGAGATGGACAAGAAGCCGGGGCTGTTCAGCGAGGGCAGTGACACCTTCCGCTCGTTCCAGGTGGGGCTGCACGACTACCAGGGGACAGACTGGGCGGCGTACCTCAACCAGTGGCTGTCCGAGGTCGGCAGCAAGCGCAACTGGTTCTAGGCTCGGAGTCACTGACTCCACTGTCTCCAGTGGCTCCATTCAGGATCGTTCAGGAGGTACCGAGGTGACCGAGCTCAAGCGGCGGCCGCTCCCCCATGACTTCCACCCGCCCGTGCCGTCGTTCACGGTGACGAGCGAGGACGTCGCGGCGGGCGCGACGCTCAGGAGTGCTCAGGTCTACGCGGAGGGGAACACCTCGCCGCAGCTGCGGTGGGAGGGGTTCCCGCCCGAGACCAGGAGTTTCGCCGTGACGTGCTACGACCCGGACGCCCCGACGGGCAGCGGGTTCTGGCACTGGGTCCTGTTCGACATCCCGGCCTCGGTGACCGAGCTGCCGGCGGGCGCGGGCAGCGGCAAGTTCGAGGGGCTGCCGGAGGGTGCCATACAGGCGCGTAACGACTACGGCAGCAGGGACTTCGGCGGGGCGGCGCCGCCCGCCGGGGACGGGCCGCACCGGTACGTCTTCACGGTGTACGCCGTGGATCAGGAGAAGCTCGGTCCGGATGCGGATGCCAGCCCGGCCTTTGTGGGCTTCAATCTGCGGTTCCACGCCATCGCGCGTGCCCAGTTGGTCGGTGAGTACGAGGTGCCCGCCGAAGACTGACGTTCATTGAACGTTTGCCCGCCTCTGGTCTTGGAAGTGATCAGAGGCGGGCATTTTTTATTTCGTTGTCCATCTCGGCGTGCCCGGCCAGAGTTGATCCCAGCCCGCCAGGGAGTGGGCCGGTGCGCACAGGAGGTGGGCAGGTATGCGGGACACGCTGGTGCTGAACGCGAGCTTCGAGCCGCTGTCGACGGTGACGTTGAACCGAGCCGTCGTTCTGGTGCTTCAGGACAAGGCCGTCGTCGAGCAGGCCCACCCCGAACTGCGTATGCGCGGCGCCGAGGTCGACATACCGGCGCCGCGGGTGATCAGGCTGTGCAGGTACGTACGGGTGCCGTTCCGAAGACAAGCTCCGTGGTCGCGGAGGGGTGTGCTGGTCAGGGACCGGCACCGGTGCGCGTACTGCGGCAGGCGCGCGACGACCGTGGACCATGTCGTGCCGCGGGCGCAGGGTGGTCAGGACTCCTGGCTGAACACGGTGGCCTCGTGCGCGGAGGACAACCACCGCAAGGCGGACCGGACTCCGGAGCAGGCGGAGATGCCGCTGCTGCGGAAGCCGTTCGAGCCGACTCCGCAGGACGCGATGCTGCTGGCGATGGCTGCGGACGACCTGGCGGCGCTGCCGGAGTGGCTGACGGTCGACGCGGCGTGAGCCGTATGTGAAGTGGGGCCCGACTCACGGGAGTCGGGCCCCACTTCACATACGTCGGATCAGTCGATGGACGGCTTCTCGCGGCGTTCCGGTGCCTTGTCCGATCCTCCGCCGTTCGAACCGCCGCCCAGTCCGCCGAAGTTGCCCATGGCGCCGGAGAGGCCCTTGAGGGCGTCGCCGATCTCGCTGGGGACGATCCAGAGCTTGTTGGCGTTGCCCTCGGCGATCTTCGGGAGCATCTGGAGGTACTGGTAGGAGAGCAGCTTCTGGTCGGGGTCGCCGGCGTGGATGGCCTCGAAGACCGTACGGACGGCCTGGGCCTCGCCCTCGGCACGCAGAGCGGCGGCCTTGGCCTCACCCTCGGCGCGCAGGATCTGGGACTGCTTCTCGCCCTCCGCGGTGAGGATCGCGGCCTGGCGCGTACCTTCGGCGGTGAGGATCGCGGCGCGCTTGTCACGGTCGGCGCGCATCTGCTTCTCCATCGAGTCCTGGATGGAGGTGGGCGGTTCGATCGCCTTGAGTTCGACGCGGTTGACGCGGATGCCCCACTTGCCGGTGGCCTCGTCGAGGACGCCGCGCAGGGCCGCGTTGATCTCCTCGCGGGAGGTCAGGGTGCGCTCCAGGTCCATGCCGCCGATGATGTTGCGGAGCGTGGTGACGGTGAGCTGCTCGATCGCCTGGATGTAGCTGGCGACCTCGTAGGTCGCGGCGCGGGCGTCCGTCACCTGGTAGTAGATGACCGTGTCGATGTTCACGACCAGGTTGTCCTGGGTGATCACCGGCTGCGGCGGGAAGGGGACGACCTGTTCACGCAGGTCGATGCGGTTGCGGATGGTGTCGATGAACGGGACCACGATGTTGAGGCCCGCGTTCAGTGTCCGCGTGTAGCGGCCGAAGCGCTCGACGATCGCGGCGCTGGCCTGTGGGATGACCTGGATCGTCTTGATCAGGGCGATGAAGACCAACACCACCAGAATGATCAAGACGATGATGACCGGTTCCATCGTGCTTCCCCGTCCCCTTCTCCGCTTCCGCTGTCGCTTCTCCGCCTCGAGCGCTTTCGGAAGATCCTATGGTGTTGAAGATCTTGCTGGTCGAGTCTGACAGACCGTCGCCTACCTCGGGAGGCCTTCGGTTCACTTGCGCCGTGCGGGAGTTGTGCAAGGTCAGATCACGATCGCCGTGGCCCCCTCGATCTCCACGACATCGACCTCCTCACCGGCTTCGTAGGACCGGCTGGTGTCCAGGGCGCGCGCCGACCAGATCTCTCCGGCGAGTTTGATCCGGCCGTTTTCGGAGCCGTCCACGCGCTCCAGTACGACGGCTTGCTTGCCCTTCAACGCGTCCACTCCGGTGGCGAGTTGGGGGCGTTGTGCGCTGTGGCGGGCCGCGATGGGCCGTACGACGGCGATGAGCGCGACCGAGACGACGACGAAGAGGAGCACCTGGGCCACGACGCCGAGGCCGAGGCCCGCACCGATCGCGGCGGCCACCGCGCCGACTGCGAGCATGCCGAACTCCGGCATCGCGGTGACCACGAGCGGGATTCCGAGCGCTGCCGCGCCGACCAGCCACCACACCCACGCGTCGATGTCGTTCACATCGTCATGGTAGGGCCGTAGGTCCTGCCGGGACAGGGCGCAATGGGTCGGATCGGACGTCAGGACAGCGGGAGGCCCTGGGCGGTCCAGCGGTCGCCGACCTGTTCCACGAGGAGCGGGAGGCCGAAGCAGAGGGAGAGGTTGCGGGAGGTGAGTTCGAGCTCGACGGGGCCGGCGGCGAGGACCCTGCCCTGGCGGATCATGAGGACGTGGGTGAAGCCGGGGGCGATCTCCTCGACGTGGTGCGTGACCATGATCATCGAGGGGGCGATGGGATCGCGGGCGAGGCGGCCGAGGCGGCGTACGAGGTCCTCACGGCCGCCGAGGTCGAGGCCGGCGGCGGGCTCGTCCAGGAGGAGGAGCTCGGGGTCGGTCATCAGGGCGCGGGCGATGAGGACGCGCTTGCGTTCGCCCTCGGAGAGGGTGCCGAACTTCCGGTCGAGGTACTCGCTCATGCCGAGGCGGTCGAGGAAGGCGCGGGCGCGCTGCTCGTCGATGTCCTCGTACTCCTCCTGCCAGCCGGCCGTCATGCCGTAGGCGGCGGTCAGGACGGTCTGCAGGACGGTCTGGCGCTTGGGGAGCTTGTCGGCGAGGGCGATGCCGGCCATGCCGATGCGCGGGCGCAGCTCGAAGACGTCGGTACCGGGCTTGCCGAGGGTCTCGTCGAGTACGGAGACGGTGCCCGAGCTGGGGAAGACGTAGGTGGAGGCGATGTTCAGGAGGGTCGTCTTGCCGGCGCCGTTGGGGCCGAGGATGACCCA
Source organism: Streptomyces vulcanius (assembly GCF_042653945.1). Taxonomy (NCBI): domain Bacteria; kingdom Bacillati; phylum Actinomycetota; class Actinomycetes; order Kitasatosporales; family Streptomycetaceae; genus Streptomyces; species Streptomyces vulcanius. The sequence goes on from NZ_JBHSFK010000012.1 coordinate 5,557, forward strand.
GCGCTCGCCTTCCTTGACCGACCACGAGACCTGGTCCACCAGAGCCCTGCCCTCGCGGACCACGGATACGTCCTGAAGCTCCAGAACATCGCTCATGAGCGCGTTGTCTCCCCTTGCAGTGTGGCCGGTCTCGGTTGTCGCGGGTGCCGGTGCTCGAACCGCCGCGCGCGTGGGTGGGCGCGGCCCCTCGGGAAAATCTACGCCACCGGCCGGGTGGGCCGTTCCATCGGTCCGGTCCTTAGGGTGGAGGCATGCTTTCGGAACCGCGCGCTGGTCGCCTTGCCGCTTGGGGAAATGCCCTTTTGGCCGGACTTGTGTCTCCGGACGACGCCGTGCTCGCCGTGGTCGGTGAGGACGCCGTGCACCGGGTGGAGGGGTTGCCCGGTGAGTCGGCGCCCGTCGGACTCACGCTGGCGCTGGGCCGGTTGCGGGCGCTGGCGGTGACGGGGCTGCGGGTGGCGTTGCCGGCGCCGGGGCATCCGCTGGGGCTGAGCGGGCCGCCGGAGTTCAACGCGCGGGCGCTGGAGGCGGAGGAGGCGGTGGTCTGTCACGGGGCCGCGCTGGGGCTGGTGCCGGAGGTGTCCGAGGCCGGGCCCGCCGGGGACGTGCACGTCGAGGTGGTGTGGCACTGTCTGCCGGTGCGGGAGGCTCCGCCGGCCGATGTGCCGTCGCTGAGCGAGGCCGAGCGGGAGCTGGCGGAGGCGCTGCAGGAAGCCACGGCGGTGCTGTCGCGGCTGGACGTGGCGGGGTCGGGGCCGGCGGCGGAGGCGGCGATCGACGCGTACCGGGCGCGGGCCGAGCAGGGGCGGGAGGTGCTCGCGCCGGGGTATCCGCCGCGGGCGGTGCGGGTGCTGGAGCTGGCACGGCGGGTGGGGCTGCTGGTGACCCTCGCCGTGGAGAACGGGCACGGGGGTGCGGTCAGCTCCGCGGAGATGGCGGCGCGTGCCGAGGCGTTGCGGCCGGTGGAGCGGACGGCCCGGCGGGCGCAGGTCGCCGCGTACAACGCGTATGTGGAGGAGCGGGAGCGGGGGTGACCATGCGGAGGGGCTCCGTACGTCGTCCTCGACGTGCGGAGCCCCTGCGCGGATCGACGGGCCTCTCCCGATGGGGGCCGGGGGAAGCCGTGTCCTCAGCGGTTGAGGCCCAGGTTGCCGAAGGCCGGGTTCAGCGCGCCGATCACGTTGACGCTGTTGCCGACGGCGTTGACCGGGACGTGCACCGGGACCTGGACGGTGTTGCCCGAGGCGACGCCCGGCGAGCCCTTGGCCGCGCCGTGGGCCGAGGCGCCGTCGTGCGCGGAGGCCATACCGGCGCCCGCGGCCAGCAGTCCGCCGGCCACCATCGTCACGGCCGCTGCCTTCTTCAGGTTCTTCACTTCTCAAGTCCTCCCAGCGATCGCCGCGGCAGCAGGATCGGCCGCGGCACGCACTGGAGAACGGCGGAGCCCCCGAGAGGTTGCGCCATCCGGGGGATATTCCCACTACGGTATGAATCTCAGCCCGGAAGGGAACCCTCCGAATTGCCGTCTCAGCCGACCACGCCATGGCGTACGGCCCACAGCGCGGCCTGGGTGCGGTCGGCGAGGTCGAGTTTCATCAGGATGTTCGAGACGTGCGTCTTGACGGTCTTCTCGGAGAGGACGAGGGCGCGGGCGATCTCCCGGTTGGAGCGGCCGTCCGCTATCAGGCTCAGTACCTCGCGCTCCCGTTCCGTGAGCGAACCGCCTCTGCCCTGGCCCGAGTTGGCCTCCTCCTGGGAGAGCAGCGCACCGGCGACCTCGGGCTGGAGGAGGATGTGCCCGGCGTGCACGGAGCGGATGGCGCCGGCGAGGGCGTCGGGATCCACGTCCTTGTAGACGTATCCGGCGGCGCCGGCGCGCAGGGCCGGGACCACCGTGCGCTGTTCGGTGAAGCTGGTGACGATCAGCACGCGCGCGGGGTTGTCCAGTTCGCGGAGTCTGCGCAGGGCCTCGACGCCGTCCATGCCGGGCATCTTGACGTCCATCAGGACGACGTCGGGCTTCAGTTCCTCGGCGCGCTCGACTCCCTCGGCGCCGTCGGCGGCCTCGCCGACGACCTCGATGTCGTCCTGGACCTCGAGGAAGGTGCGCAGACCGCGCCGGACGACCTGGTGGTCGTCGACGAGCAGCACCCTGATTGCGTCAGCCACCGGGGGCCTCCATCTCGATCGTGGTGCCCTTGCCGGGCGCCGATTCCACCGTCAGGCGGCCGCCGACGCCGCTCGCGCGGTCGCGCATGGACACCAGGCCGAGGTGGCGGCCGGCCCGGCGTATGGCCGTGGGGTCGAAGCCGGTGCCGTCGTCCGTGATGCGCAGGACCGTGGCGGCGCCGTTCTTGTGGAGGGTGACGTCCACATGCCGTGCGCCGGAGTGCCGCAGGGCGTTGTGCAGGGCCTCCTGTGCCACCCGCAGCAGGGCCTCCTCCTGGGCGGCCGGCAGGGCGCGGACGCCGCGGCCGGTGAAGGTCACGCGCGCGGTGTGGGCGCGGTCGAGGACCTGGACCTGGGTACGCAGGGTGTTGACGAGACCGTCCTCGTCGAGGGCTGCGGGGCGCAACTCCACGACAGCCGCGCGCAGTTCGTCGGCGGCCTCGGCGGCGAGCGCGGCGACCTGCTGCAACTCCCCCTTGGCGCGGGAGGGGTCGCGGTCGACGAGGGCGGCGGCGGCCTGTGCGGTGAGGCGCAGGGAGAACAGCTTCTGGGCCACCGCGTCGTGCAACTCGTGGGCCAGGCGGGAGCGTTCCTCGGCGATCGTCAGTTCGCGGCTGCGCTCGTACAGGCGGGCGTTGGTGAGGGCGATCGCGGCGTGCTGGGCGAGGATGGAGAGCAGTTCCTCGTCGTCCTGGGTGAAGCCGCAGCCACCTTCGGGCTTGTCGCAGTTCTTGTTGGCGAGGAAGAGGGTGCCGATGACCTCGTCGCCGTCGCGGATGGGCAGGCCCAGGAAGTCGGACATCTCGGGGTGGGTGGACGGCCAGCCCTCGAAGCGGGGGTCCTCGCGCACATCGGCCAGGCGCTCGACACGGGCCTCCTGGAGCATCGCCGCCAGGATGCCGTGCTGGCGGGGCAGCGGGCCGATGGCCTTCCACTGCTCGTCGCTGACGCCGTCGACGACGAACTGGGCGAAGCCGCCGTGGTCGTCCGGGACGCCGAGTGCGGCGTACTGCGCGTCGAGCAGCTCGCGTGCGGAGGCGACGATCGTCTTCAGGACGTCGCGCACCTCCAGATGCCGGCTCATGGCCAGCAGCGCGGAACTCACCGCTGCGAGGCCGGACCGGGGAACTTGACTCATGTCCTCACGGTACCGGCGGGGTGTGACAGCGCGGATCGGACCAGTGACGGCCGGGACCGGGACGGAAGACCTAGGACCGAGGTCCCCGGTACGGCGACGTAGGGGCGCGGGCGTACGTCGAAGGGACCCGGTGGTTCCCGTCCGGCGTCCGAGGCGGGGCCGGGAGAGCGTTCCTAGGTTGGGTGCACCGCCGACGGAGGCGGTCGGACGAGGGGACGGTTGTCATGCCGGTAGCGATCATCACGGGGGCTTCCAAGGGGCTGGGGCGGGCACTGGCCGAGGCGCTGTCCGCGCGGGGCTGGGATCTGGTGCTGGACGCCAGGACCGAGGGCGTGCTCAAGGAGACGGCGGCCGTGGTCGCGGGGCACGGGCACGACGTCGAGGCGCTCGCGGGCGACGTCACGGATCCCGCGCACCGGGCGGCGCTGGTCGCGGCGGCCTGGCGGCTCGGCGGGTGCGACCTGGTGGTTAACAACGCGAGCGCGCTGGGTGCCGAGCCGCTGGTGCGCCTCGAGGAACTGCCCCTGGAGGGGCTGCGGCGGGCCCTGGAGGTGAACGTGGTGGCCGCGCTGGGCCTGGTCCAGGAGGCGTTGCCGCTGCTGCGCGGGGCGCGGGCGGGCGCGGTGATCGCCGTCAGCTCGGACGCGGCCGCCGAGGCCTACGGCACGTGGGGCGGTTACGGGGCGTCCAAGGCGGCGCTGGACCAGCTCGCGGCGGTGCTCGGGGAGGAGGAGCCGGCGCTGCGGGTGTGGGCGGTGGATCCCGGGGACATGGCGACGGACCTGTACGCGGCGGCCGTACCGGACGACGGCGATCCGCGTCCGGAGCCGGACAGTGTGGTGCCGGGCTTCCTGCGACTGCTGGACGAGCGGCCGGCGAGCGGCCGGTACGCGGCTCCGGCGCTGCTGGAGGGACGGCTGTGACGCTGGCGGTGAGCGTGCCGGACGAGCTGTCGGCGCGGGTGCCGGCCGAGCAGCGCGGGCCGGGGCGGGGCCGGGACGACGTACGGCTGCTGGTGTCGCGGGGGACGGATGTGACGCATCACGCGTTCCGGGAGCTGCCGTGTCTGCTGCGGGCCGGGGACCTGCTGGTGGTGAACACCTCGCCGACGCTGGCGGCGGCCGTGGACGGGCGGATCGGGCACGCGCGCGTGGTGGTGCACTTCTCCACGCGCGGGGACGACGGGCGGTGGGCGGTCGAGCTGCGGGATCCGGACGGCGGGGGCACCACACACGCGCGTACGGGCGGCCCCGCGGGGACGGAGGTGCACCTTGCCGGAGGAGTACGGCTGACCCTGGAGGAGCCCCTGAGCCCGGGGAGCGGGCGGCTGTGGTGGGCGACGGTGACGGGGGGATCTGTGCCCGCCGGGGCGGCGGCGGTCGGAGCCGGGCCGGACGCGGCGGCGCCCGGCGGGGTGGCGGCGGATGGGGTCGTGGTGTGGCTGTTGCGGGAGTACGGGCGGCCCATTCGGTACTCCTACACGGAGCGGGATCAGCCGCTGTCCGTCTACCAGACGGTGTTCGCGCTGCCGTCGGCCGACGGGGCGGGGAGTGCGGAGATGCCGAGTGCGGCGCGGCCCTTCACGGCGCGGCTGGTGGCGGAGCTGGTGAGCCGGGGGGTGCAGTTCGCGCCGGTGACCCTGCACACCGGGGTGGCCTCGGCGGAGGCGCACGAGCCGCCGTATCCGGAGCGGTTCGCGGTGCCGGAGGCGTCCGCGCGGCTGATCAACGCGGTCGGGGCGGGCGACGGGCGGGTGATCGCGGTCGGGACGACCGCCGTGCGGGCGGTGGAGTCGGCGGCCGGGGCGGACGGGGTCGTACGCGCGCGTGCGGGGTGGACGGACCTGGTGGTCACCCCGGAGCGCGGGGTGCGGGTGGTGGACGGGCTGCTGACCGGGCTGCACGAGCCGGAGGCCTCGCATCTGCTGATGCTGGAGGCGGTGGCGGGACGGGCGGCGGTCGACCGGGGGTACGACGAGGCGCTGCACGGGCTCTACCTGTGGCACGAGTTCGGGGATGTGCACCTCGTCCTCCCGGCGGAGGACCCTCACACAGAGCATTGCTCCAGCAACTAGGGGTGAGAACGGCCCGGGCGCCATGTGAGCCCGCACATAGGGTGCACATCACGTACGAAGGAGCATAGGAGATAAATAGGGCGCGCATGAACGGGACAGACGTGTAGGTCTGTCCCGTTTTGCCCCTCCCGGGTCCACTACCGGGGATCGTACGTCACACCTTTGCGTGGCGATTTTGCGGCCGCTAACAATGGCTGCGTCGCTCAGCGCCGTGGGTTCTTCCGCGGCCTTCGTTCGTGCCCAGCGCACCGTGTCCACCGTCGGACGAGCGACCTCCGTCTATTCGAAGAGGTCCTTCCGCCATGCCCAAGAACACTCACAAGATCGCGATCACCGGCGCCGCTGCCCTCGGTGCCGCCGCCATCGCCTTCTCGGTAGTGCCGGCCGACGCGCAGACGACCGCAACGGACGCCGTCTCGTCCTCCCGCGTCGCCTCGGAGCAGGTGCGGGAGGTGAAGGGCAGTGTGACCGACCAGCTGGCCGGCTCGAGCGTGAAGGTCGACGCGATCGAGGCGAAGAAGAAGGCGGCCGCGGACGCCGCGGCCAAGAAGAAGGCCGCCGCCCAGGCCGCCGCGAAGAAGAAGGCCGCCGCCGAGGCAGCCGCAAAGAAGAAGGCGGCTGCCAAGAAGGCCGCCGCCGCGCACAAGGCCAAGCAGGCCGCGAGCCGCTCCGCGAAGCGTGCCGCCGTCAAGCCGGTCGCCGCCAAGAACTACGCCAACAACCTCGACGGCTGGATCCGTGAGTCGCTCGACGTCATGAAGAAGCACGACATCCCGGGCTCCTACAACGGCATCAAGCGCAACATCATCCGCGAGTCCTCGGGCAACCCGAACGCCATCAACGACTGGGACATCAACGCCATCAACGGCATCCCGTCGAAGGGCCTGCTGCAGGTCATCCCGCCGACCTTCAAGACCTACCACGTCGCCGGCACGTCCTGGAACATCTATGACCCGGTCGCCAACATCACCGCCGCGTGCAACTACGCGGCCGACCGGTACGGCTCCATGGACAACGTCAACAGCGCGTACTGACGGCCTCCCCACGCACGGCCTCCCCACGCACGCCGAAGGGCGGCACCCGTCATGGGTGCCGCCCTTCGGCGTCGTACACGGTGAACTACTTGCGCATGACCTCGGGCTCGTGGCGGCGCAGGAAGCGGGCCACGAAGAAGCCGCAGATCACGCCGAGGGCGATCAGGGCGGCCATGTCCAGGCTCCAGGCGCCGACGGTGTGCTCCCACAGCGGGTCGGTGGCGCCGCCGTCCTTGGGCGGGCTGATCTTGTTGAAGTCCAGCGTGGCGCCCGCGGCGCCGACCGCCCAGCGCGACGGCATCAGGTACGAGAACTCGTTGACGCCGATCGAGCCGTTCAGGGTGAACAGACAGCCGGTGAACACGACCTGGATGATCGCGAACATGACCAGCAGCGGCATGGTCTTCTCGGCCGTCTTCACCAGCGAGGAGATGATCAGGCCGAACATCATCGAGGTGAAGCCCAGCGCCATGATCGGCAGGCACAGCTCCACCAGCGCGTTGCCGATGACGAGGCCCTCCTGCGGGATCTCCCGGCTGGAGAACCCGATGATGCCCACCAGCAGCCCCTGCAGCACGGTGACCACACCGAGCACGAACACCTTGGACATCAGATACGCGGAGCGCGACAGGCCGGTGGCACGCTCCCGCTCGTAGATGACCCGTTCCTTGATCAGCTCACGGACGGAGTTCGCCGCACCCGCGAAGCAGGCGCCGACCGCGAGGATCAGCAGCACGGTGGTGGCCGTGCCGTTGGGGATGATCCGGCCGGTCTTCGGGCTGACCGGGTTGGGCAGCAGGCTGTTGCCGGAGTCGATGAGCAGGCTCACCGCGCCGAGGACGACCGGCAGGATCACCGAGAGGGCGAGGAAGCCCTTGTCGGAGACGATCACCGACGTGTAGCGGCGCACCAGCGTGACGAACTGCGACATCCAGCCCTGCGGCTTCGGCGGCTTCATGCCCTGCATCGGCGACGCGGCTACGGACTGCGGCGCAATGGCGTCGATGTCCGCGGCGTACATCTGGTAGTGCTGCGAGCCCTTCCAGCGGCCCGCCCAGTCGTAGTCGCGGTAGTTCTCGAAGGCGGAGAAGACATCGGCCCAGGTGTCGTAGCCGAAGAAGTTCAGCGCCTCCTCCGGCGGCCCGAAGTAGGCGACGCTGCCGCCCGGGGCCATCACCAGGAGCTTGTCGCAGATCGCCAGTTCGGCCACCGAGTGGGTGACGACGAGGACCGTACGGCCGTCGTCGGCGAGGCCGCGCAGCAGCTGCATGACGTCGCGGTCCATGCCCGGGTCGAGGCCGGAGGTGGGCTCGTCCAGGAAGATCAGCGACGGCTTGGTGAGCAGTTCCAGGGCCACGGAGACGCGCTTGCGCTGGCCGCCGGAGAGGGAGGTGACCTTCTTCTCCTTGTGGATGTCCAGCTTCAGCTCGCGCAGCACCTCGTTGATACGGTCCTCGCGCTCGGCCGCGGTGGTGTCGGCCGGGAAGCGGAGCTTGGCCGCGTACTTGAGGGCCTTCTTGACGGTCAGCTCCTTGTGCAGGATGTCGTCCTGCGGGACCAGACCGATGCGCTGACGCAGCTCGGCGAACTGCTTGTACAGGTTGCGGTTGTCGTACAGGACGTCGCCCTGGTTGGCCGGGCGGTAGCCCGTCAGTGCCTTGAGGAGCGTCGACTTGCCGGATCCGGACGGTCCGATGACCGCAATCAGGGACTTCTCCGGGACGCCGAAGGAGACGTCCTTGAGGATCTGCTTGCCGCCGTCGACCGTGACGGTGAGGTGGCGGGCGGAGAAGGAGACCTCACCGGTGTCGACGAACTCCTCGAGCCGGTCGCCGACGATCCGGAACGTCGAGTGGCCGACGCCGACGACGTCGGTGGGGCCGAGGAGTTGCGTGCCGCCCTTGGGGATCGGCTGGCCGTTGACGAACGTGCCGTTGTGCGAGCCGAGGTCGCGGATCTCCATGCGGCCGTCGGGCGTCGAGTGGAACTCGGCGTGGTTGCGGGAGACCTGGAGGTCCGAGACGACCAGGTCGTTCTCCAGGGCACGGCCGATGCGCATCACCCGGCCGAGCGAGAACTGGTGGAACGTGGTCGGGCTGCGGTCGCCGTAGACCGGCGGCGCCCCCGCGCCACCACCGGGGCCCTGCTGCGGGATCTGCGGCGCGGCGGCCTGCGCGGGCTGCGGCCACTCGGCCTGCGGGGCCTGCCAGGCCGGGGGCGCCGTGTTCGCGGCCTGGGCTGCGGCGTACGGCTGCTGCTGGGGCTGCGCGACGGGCGTCTGCACCCCCGAGAGGCTGACGCGCGGTCCGTCGGTCGCGTTGCCCAGGTGCAGCGCGGTGCCGGGGCCGATCTCCAGCTGGTGGATCCGCTGGCCCTGCGCGAACGTGCCGTTCGTGCTCCCGTGGTCCTCTACGACCCAACTACGGCCGTTGTGGCTGACCGTGGCGTGGCGCCAGGAGACCCTGGCGTCCTCGAACACGATGTCCCCCTGCGGATCGCGTCCGAGGGTGTATGGCCTGGACGGATCGAGCGTCCAGGTGCGTCCGTTCAATTCCAGTACGAGTTCCGGCACTCCATGCCCCACTGAGTAGTCCCCCGAGTTACCCCCATCACAGGGAGTCTAGGGATGTCGAACATCGTCGGGAACTATTTCAGTAGCGGCCCCCTGACCGAAAGTCGGGCCTTGTGGAGACCCTGAGTGAGCGCATCGGCCGTTCCCGTTGACGGGGTTGAAAACGCCCCGGAGAGTGGTAAAAGCACGCGAGGTGGTTGGAAGCGGTGATCTTCGCCGTCCCGCGCCGCGGATCGGGGGGTCTGCATGAGTGCCGGCACACGGGTCGAGAGCAGCAAGGGCGCGGCGTACGGCAGAGGCGTGCCGTGGGTGGACGTCCTGCTGTCCGCGATCGCGGCGGTGAGCTGGGCGTTGATCGGGATGGCCGGGACGGCGGCGCTCGGCCTGCATCTGCTGGGGGCGGACGGGGCGGGCTCGTTGGGCCCGATGACGGCGGCCGTCGTGGCGCTCGGGGCGGGCGGCTCGGTGACACCATCGGGCGATGTGTCGGCCTTCGGACTGACGGGTGCGGCGGCGAACACGGCCATCGAGATCACGCCATTGGGCGTCAGCCTGGTCGGTGCGCTGCTGCTGTCGTGGCTCTTCCTGCGTTCCCTGCGCGCGGCCGGGGTTGTGATCTCGCCGGGTGAACTCCTCGCGCGGGCCGGCGCGGTGGTCGTGCTGTTCGTGGCGATGCTGGGCGGGCTGGCCTGGGCGGGGCACGACGTCCTCACGTTCGACGGGGGCTCACTGGGGCTGGACGACCTTCCCGGCGGCGGAGGAGGGGGCGGGGGTGGTCTGGGGGGCGTCGAGATTCCGGGGCTCGGTGACATCGGGGGGCTGCTGCCCGACCGGCTCGGGGACCTCGTGGGAGCCAAGGCGGGAGTGGGCTTCACCGTCGACACGGTGCCCACCCTGCTCGGCGGACTCGCCTGGTCGGCCGGGATCCTGCTGATCGCACTGCTGGCCTCGCGCCGTACCCCCCTGCCCGCCGGCTGGGACGCGGTGCACCGCGTGGTGCGGCCCGCGGTGTCCGCCGTCGTGACCGTGCTGCTGGTGGCCGTCGCGGCCGGGCTCGCGGCGGCGGGGTACGCGGCGATCGACGACGACCATCCCAAGCTGATCGCGGGAGCGGCGCTGCTCGGCGCGCCGAACGGGGTGTGGCTGGGCGTCCCGATCGGCCTGTTCGTCCCCTGGAACGGCCATGCCTCGGGCGCCCTGACGAAGGTCCTGCCGGATCCCCTGGACGACCTGCTGAGCATGGGGACCGATCAGTCGGTGACGCTGGGGCGGCTGGCCGACCTGGACGAGCGGGTGTGGCTCCTGGGGGTGGCGACGGCGGTGATGATGCTGTTCGCGGGCGTGCTGGTGGGGGTGCGGACGCCGGTGGGGGTGAGGGCGGGGATGCGCCTGGCGGGCGGGGCCGGGGCTGGGGGTGCGGGTGTTTCGCAAGCTGGGGCGCGCGACCTGCGGGGGCCGGGTGTCGGAGGGGCGCGGAGTGTCGGGGTCGGGGGCTTTGTGGGGCGGTGCGCGCTGCGGCTGGGGGTGGCTACCGCGCTGGCGTTGCCGTTGCTCGTCTGGCTGACGGGGGTGTCCGCGGACGCCTCGCTGTCCGTGCTGGGGGTCGACGCGTTCGGGGCCGGGCTCGAATTGCACGGGCAGTCGGGCGTGGCGCTGCTCCTCGGGGCGGCCTGGGGTGCGGGGGCCGGGGCCGCGGGTGCGCTGCTTGCGTGTGCGACCGGGGCGGCCGGGCAGCGGGCGACGGCGCTGGCACTCGGTGTCGGGACGGAGGTGGGCGAGGCGGTTCCGGAGCACGTCGGCGAGAGGGGCGGACGTCCCTCGCACACCGGCGCGGAGTCCGGCCCGTACACGCCGAGCACGCCGTACCGGGCACCGAACCCCGCGACCAATCCCTACCTGCGGCTGCCGGACGACCCGAGCGAGCCACAGGACACGCCTCCGGCGAGCGACGGGTACGGGGCGGGACGGGAGGGACGCGGCGGGGCCGACCGGCCGGGGCCCGGGCGGCCGGGAGCGGGGCGGGACGATGTGTACGGGGCGCCGACCGTCGTTCGGCCGATCGGGAGGCGTCCTCGGTGGCCCGATGGACCGCGGCCCAATGGGGTGCGGCCCGGTGGGACCGGATCGGCGGACGGGCCGCCTCCTCCACCGCCCCCTCCCCCGTCCTCGCCCCCTCCCCCTCCCCCACCGCCTCCGCCTCCGCCTTCGCCGAGAAAGCCGAAAGGGTCGCGGTGACGGACAGGGTGCAGGTGGTCGCAGGGTGTTCGTAAGGCCGTTGTCACTTCCGCTTTATCCACTGTTCCGTGTCCGCTAGGCGGACCTCTGTGCCCAAAGGCACGGGGTGCCGGATACGGTGGATACATCATGAGCACGCAGACTTCGTCCACCGACGTCCCTACTCTCCTCGTCAAGATCTTCGGCAAGGACAGGCCGGGGATCACTGCCGGACTCTTCGACACCCTCGCCGCCTTCTCCGTCGACGTGGTCGACATCGAGCAGGTCGTCACCCGTGGCCGGATGGTGCTGTGCGCGCTCGTGACCGCGCCGCCACGGTCGGTGGAGGGGGAGCTGCGGTCGACGGTCCACAACTGGGCCGAGTCGATCAAGATGCAGGCGGAGATCATCTCCGGCGTCGGCGACAACCGTCCGCGCGGTCACGGCCGCTCCCTGGTGACCGTGCTCGGCCATCCGCTGACCGCCGAGGCGACGGCCGCGATCGCCGCGAAGATCACCAAGGCCGGCGGCAACATCGACCGTATCTTCCGGCTCGCGAAGTACCCCGTGACGGCCGTGGAGTTCGCCATCTCCGGCGTCGCGACCGAGCCGCTGCGCACGGCCCTGGTGACGGACGCCGGCGTGCTCGGGGTGGACGTCGCCGTGGTGGACGCGGGTCTGCACCGGCGGGCCCAGCGGCTGGTCGTCATGGACGTCGACTCCACCCTCATCCAGGACGAGGTGATCGAGCTCTTCGCCGCGCACGCCGGCTGCGAGGACAAGGTCGCCGAGGTGACGGCGGCGGCGATGCGCGGTGAGCTGGACTTCGAGCAGTCGCTGCACGCGCGCGTGGCGCTCCTCAAGGGCCTGGACGCCTCGGCCGTGGACAAGGTGCGCGCAGAGGTGCGGCTGACACCCGGCGCCCGCACGCTGATCCGCACGCTGAAGCGACTCGGCTACCAGGTGGGCGTCGTCTCCGGCGGCTTCACCCAGGTCACCGACGATCTGAAGGACCGGCTCGGGCTGGACTTCGCCCAGGCCAACACGCTGGAGATCGTCGACGGCAGGCTGACCGGCCGGGTCACCGGCGAGATCGTGGACCGCGCGGGCAAGGCGCGGCTGCTGCGCCGGTTCGCCGCCGAGGCCGGCGTACCGCTCTCGCAGACCGTGGCGATCGGTGACGGCGCCAACGACCTGGACATGCTCAACGCGGCCGGTCTCGGGGTCGCCTTCAACGCCAAGCCGGTGGTGCGGAAGGCGGCGCACACCGCGGTGAACGTGCCCTTCCTGGACACCGTCCTGTACCTGCTGGGCATCACGCGCGAAGAGGTCGAGGCAGCGGACACGCACGACGAGGACTAGCCCCCGGTGGCCGCGCAGCCCCCGTCGCGGTCGTTCGTACGGTGGACAGGGCCCGGCATCCTCGCGGTGCCGGGCCCTCACGCGTCCGGGGCTCTCGCAAGTGCGTGGCTCCGGCTCGTGCGGCTGTGCGCTACTCGCTCGGCGTCCAGTAGTCGACCAGCGTGGCCGCGCCCGGCTCCAGGGACTTCCAGGAGCCGTCGAGGGTGAGGACGGCGAAGGCGGCCGTGGAGAAGCCGCTGCGCTTCATCCGGTCGGCGGCGTCGGCGGCGGCCGAACCCGAGAGGACTTCGGCGAGGCCCTGGATGCCCGGGTTGTGGCCGATCAGGAGGACATTGCGCACGTCGTCGGGGGTTTCGTCGAGCAGGGCGATCAGCTCACCCGGGGACGCGTCGTAGATCCGCTCCTCGTAGACCGTTTTCGGCCGGTGCGGGAACTCCTGGACGGCGAGCTTCCACGTCTCCCGGGTCCGTGCCGCGGTGGAGCAGAGGGCCAGATCGAAGGGGATGCCGGTGTCGGCCAGTCTGCGTCCGGCGACGGGAGCGTCCTTTCGGCCCCGCTCAGCGAGCGGTCGGTCGTGGTCGTTCACCTGTGGCCAGTCGGCTTTCGCATGCCGGAAGAGGACGATCCTGCGGGGTTCTGCGACGCTCATGTGTCCCAGCTTCGCATGAAACACGCCATGGGGCGCAGGGAGTTGACATGCGGATTCATCGCTCGCCCGGGGTGTTCGGGCGCGTCCGGGGCGTGATCGTCACGGCAGGCGCGCGAGCAACTGCTGTACGCGCTCGACGAGGTGGGTGATCGCCGGGTCGCCGGTGGCCGCCTGGGCGTCCGACGGGTTCAGTATCAGAACGAGCAGGGTGATGAAGGCGAGAGTCGGGAGGGCGAGGGCCCACCAGGGCAGCCGGATGTCCCCACGCGCCGGGGCGGCGGGGCGGTGCCGGGTGAGCGTAGGGGCCGACATGGATGCCTCCGCTGGTCTTCGAGTGGGCCTCGGTGATCCGTGGCCCGCGTCGCACGGCCACATCTCGAAGGTACGGAGTCCGCGGGCCTCAACCCATCCGGTGATCCACCCACTTGACCCTGAGCCTCACCCCCTAGGGGACAGGGGGGTTAGCCCCACCGTCGCCCCGGAAGCCGGGGCCGACGGTGGCCGTGGGGTCACGGCGAGGCGATCGTCGCAATGATTCCGATGATCACAAAGATGAGGAGGAACGAGCCGAAGACGATCAGCATCTTCTTCTGGCCGTCCTGGGGGTTCGGGTCGAGCACTGGCATACGCCCAGTCTCGCACCCACCGGCCGGCCCCCGGGCGCCGGGGTCAGCCGGGGCCGCGGCGGCGGGCGGAGCTCAGGGCCGAGGACCGGCGTCAACGCGGGCAGAGCGCCAGGCAGGGGTCGGGCCGAGTGCCGGGCGGCAAGCAGCAGACGGCGGGCAGCCGGCGGCAGCAGACGGCAGACGGCAGACGGCAGACGGCACGCGGCACGCGGCAGGGGAAGCAAGCGCCGGAACCTGTCGGCGCCGGGGTCACCGGCCCGCGGCCTCGTCCTCCACGGTGCGGGCGCGGCCTGCCAGGACGCCCATGACCATCTGCGGAACCATCAAGGCCGCCATCAGGGCGAGGGGCAGACCCCAGCCGCCACTGTGCTGGTAGAGCACGCCCACCAGGAGCGGTCCGGGGATCGAGATGAGGTAGCCGGTGCTCTGCGCGAAGGCGGACAGCCGGGCCACCCCCGCACCGGTCCTGGCGCGCATGCCGACCATGGTGAGGGCCAGCGGGAAGGCACAGTTGGCGACGCCCAGCAGCAGGGCCCACGCCAGGGCGCCCTCGGCGGGCGCGAGGTACAGGCCGGCGTACCCGGCGAGGCCGCAGACGCCGAGCGCGACGGCGATCGGGCCCTGGTGCGGCAGCCGGGCGGCGACGCGCGGGATGACGAAGGCGAGGGGTACGCCCATCGCCATCGTGACGGCGAGCAGCAGCCCGGCCTCGCTCGCGGGCACCCCCGCGTCCCGGAAGATCTGCGCCATCCAGCCCATGGTGATGTAGGCGGCCGTGGCCTGGAGCCCGAAGAAGACGGCGAGCGCCCAGGCGGTGCGGCTGCGGGCGATGCGCAGGTCACCGGACGGCTCCACGCGTGCGTGGACCCGTGCGACGGACTCCGCCTCCCGACCTGACCCAGCGCCTGGCCGAGCGCCTGACCAGGCACCCGGCCGAGCGGCCCCGCCCTCGACCGCCGCTTCCCGTGGCCGCAGGGGTCGTCCGGCCCTTCCGGCCCCGTCGGCGATCGCCCGGGGTCGCGAGGACGTACCGGCCGCGCCGGGCGTCTCCCCTGGCCGCGAGGGCGTCCCGGTGCCGTCCGGCGCCCGCCGCTCCCGGGCGAACGGCACCCACGGCAGTACGGCCACCGCGGCCAGGCCGGCCCATACCGCGAGGCCCGACTGCCAGCCGCCGCCGAACGCCTCGGTCAGGGGGACGGTGACCGCGGCGGCTGCCGAGGTGCCGAGGGCCAGGGCCATCGAGTACAGGCCGGTCATGGAGCCGACCCGGTCGGGGAAGTGGCGCTTGACGATGACCGGCATCAGGACGTTGCCGACGGCGATGCCCATGAGGGCGAGGGCGCTGGCGGCCAGGAAGCCGGCCGTACCACCGACGTACGGCCGTATGAGCAGGCCCGCGGTGATGGCGACCATGCCCGCGCACACCACCGCGCCCGCGCCGAAGCGGCGGGCGAGGCGGGGTGCCGTGACGCCGAAGAGGGCGAAGCAGAGCGGGGGCACCGAGGTGAGGAGCCCGGCCATGGTGCCGCTCATGCCGAGGCCGTCGCGGACCTCCTCGAGGAGCGCGCCGAAGCTGGTGATCGCGGGCCGGAGGTTGAGCGCGGCCAGCACGATGCCGGCGACGAGCAGCCGGGTGCGCCACGCGTGCGTGGCCGTTCGCGGGGGTTCGGCCGCCGCTGCCGTACGGATCGGCATGGGTGTGGTCGTCCGGGTGTCCTCGCCAGCCATGCCACCCATCATAGAATCATAGGATGATTACTGGCCAGACAGCCGCCCAGGCTCCTGGGTGCCCCTCCCCCGCCCCGTCCCGCCCGTGCGAAGGTGTGCCATGCCCTTGAGCCATCCCCGTCGCTCGGTGCTCTCCGAGCAGGTCATCGCCGCGCTGCGCACCCAGATCACCTCGGGCGAGTGGCCGGTCGGAGCGCGCATCCCCACGGAGCCCGAGCTGGTCGAGCAACTGGGCGTCGCCCGCAACACGGTCCGAGAGGCGGTCCGCGCGCTGGCGCACAACGGTCTGCTGGCCATCCGGCAGGGCTCGGGGACCTACGTCGTGGCGACCAGCGAGCTGGCCGGCGTGATGCACCGCCGCTTCGCCGACGCCGACCCCCGGCACATCGCCGAGCTGCGCTCCAACCTGGAGTCGGGCGCGGCGCGGCTGGCCGCCGGGCGGCGCACGGAGAAGGACCTCAAGCAGCTCGACGCGCTGCTGCTGCGGCGCGAGGAGGCGTGGGAGTCCGGGGACGCGGAGGCCTTCGTGACGGCGGACGCGACCTTCCACCTCGCCGTGGTGGCCGCCTCGCACAACGACGTCATGACCGCGATGCACGCCGACCTCGGCGAGGTGCTGCGGGACTGGCTGCGCGACGACGTCGGCGCGGAGCTGACGCCGGAGACGTACATGGACCACACACGGCTGGTGGACGCGATCCGCGAGGGCGACGCGGAGACGGCCGCGGCGGAGGCGGCCGGCTATCCCGTCTCCTGCCGCCCTGGACGGCCCACCGCACCCCGGGAGAACCGGGATGGCCGGGAGAACCGGGATAGCCGGGATAGCCGGGATAGCCGGGAGAACTGAACCGGCGGTCACACCTTCTGGTGGCTGACCCAGGCCCCCCTGACTTCCTTCCAGCACCGGCCGGTGAGCCGTACGGTCATAGCGGGTCCGGCGTCGGCGGGGGTGCCGTCGGTGTCGAGGTCCCACCACAGGTCGCACTCGATGTGCAGGGTGACCCGGTCGGTGTCGACGTAGGGGTTGTGGCAGTAGGCGACGACATGCGAGCCGTCGATGCTCGTCCGGCACTCGGAGCCGAACGGATCGGGGCGTTCGGACCGCGCCGACGAATCCACGCGCGCGTGGGAGAGCGCCTCATGGGGCGCGCAGAGCGCGAGCGCGGCGGCGACGGTCACTGGGGCGAGGAATCGGAACAGGCGCACAAGGGAACCTCCTCGGCAGAGCTGGGGAGGGCAGCGCGTGGGGGAACGCGCACTTCATCGTGCCTGGTCGGGGACCTCGCCCGCCCGGCCGGGTAGGCCGGACGGGTGACGGGTGTGCGGCAGCGTCACGCGCCGATGGCGTGCAGACCGCCGTCCACGTGGATGATCTCGCCCGTGGTCTTCGGGAACCAGTCGCTCAGCAGGGCGACGACACCGCGGCCGGCCGGCTCCGGGTCCTTGAGGTCCCACTCCAGCGGGGCGCGGTTGTCCCAGACGGCGGCCAGCTCGTCGAAGCCCGGGATGGACTTGGCGGCCATGGAGCCGATCGGGCCGGCGGAGATCAGGTTGCAGCGGATGTTCTGCTTGCCCAGGTCACGGGCCATGTAGCGGCTGGTGGCCTCCAGGGCGGCCTTGGCGGGGCCCATCCAGTCGTACTGCGGCCAGGCGAAGGACGCGTCGAAGGTGAGGCCGACGACCGAGCCGCCGTTCTGCATCAGCGGCATGCAGGCCATGGTCAGCGACTTCAGGGAGTACGCCGAGACGTGCATGGCCGTGGCGACCGACTCGAACGGGGTGTTGAGGAAGTTGCCGCCGAGCGCGTCCTGCGGCGCGAAGCCGATGGAGTGCACGACGCCGTCGAGGCCGCCGAGCTCCTCGCCGACGATGTCGGCCAGGCGGGCGAGGTGCTCGTCGTTGGTGACGTCGAGTTCGATGACCTTGGTGGGCTTGGGCAGCTTCCTGGCGATGCGCTCGGTCAGCGTGGGCCGCGGGAACGCGGTCAGGATGATCTCCGCGCCCTCCTCCTGGGCCAGCTTGGCGGTGTGGAAGGCGATGGAGGACTCCATCAGCACACCGGTGATCAGAATGCGCTTGCCCTCGAGAATTCCGCTCATGGTGATCAGTGACCCATTCCCAGTCCGCCGTCAACGGGAATGACGGCTCCAGTGATGTACGAGGCGTCGTCCGAGGCGAGGAACCGCACCGTCGCGGCGATCTCCTCGGGCTGCGCGTACCGGCCGAGCGGGACCTGCGAGACGATGCCCGCGCGCTGCTCGTCGGTGAGCACCTTGGTCATGTCCGTGTCGACGAAGCCGGGCGCCACGACGTTGAAGGTGATGTTGCGCGAGCCCAGCTCACGGGCGAGCGAGCGCGCGAAGCCGACCAGGCCGGCCTTGGAGGCGGCGTAGTTGGCCTGCCCGGGCGAGCCGTAGAGCCCAACGACCGACGAGATGAGGACGACACGGCCCTTCTTGGCGCGCAGCATGCCGCGGTTGGCGCGCTTGACGACCCGGAAGGCGCCGGTGAGGTTGGTGTCGACGACCGAGGTGAAGTCCTCCTCGGACATCCGCATCAGGAGCTGGTCCTTGGTGACGCCGGCGTTGGCGATCAGGACCTCGACGGGGCCGTGCTCGGCCTCGATCTCCTTGTAGGCCTGCTCCACCTGCTCGCTGTCGGTGATGTCGCACTTGACGGCCAGGCAGCCCAGCTCCGTCAGGGCGGCCGGCGGCTCACCCGAGCGGTACGTGATCGCGACCTTGTCGCCGGCCTCGGCGAACGCGCGGGCGATGGCGAGGCCGATGCCCCGGTTTCCTCCGGTGACGAGAACCGAGCGGCTCAACGGATCACCCTTTCGATAGGGGTCTTACACGCCTGCCCGGGACCTGGACGGCAAGCGGCTTACCTCGAAACCTATCGGTCCGCTCCCTCAGGCGGGCATTGGGGCACCGACAGTGGGTTACGGGGCTGACTGTGGGGTCCCTACAGAAAGCTCGCGGAAGCCCCGCCGAAAGGTGTGGTCCGCGCACCGCTCGGCGCGACATGATCGGAGCCATCACGCACGACGACATCAGGGAGATACGTAGGTGCCTCATACGATCGACGAAAGTTTCACGGCCCTACCCCTGCGCGCCCTCGCCGACGCCGCTCTCGCACGCGCGCGTGCGCTCGGGGCCGACCACGCGGACTTCCGGGTCGAGCGGGTGCGCAGCGCGTCCTGGCGGCTGCGGGACGCCAAGCCGGCCGGGTCGTCGGACACGACGGACCTCGGGTACGCGGTGCGGGTGGTGCACGGCGGGACATGGGGGTTCGCGTCCGGGGTGGACCTGACGATGGACGCGGCGGCAAAGGTGGCCTCGCAGGCCGTGGCGATGGCCAAGCTGGCCGCGCGGGTGATCAGGGCGGCCGGGTCGGAGGAGCGGGTCGAGCTGGCCGACGAACCGGTACACGCCGAGCAGACCTGGGTGTCGTCGTACGAGATCGATCCGTTCACGGTGCCCGACCAGGAGAAGACGGCGCTGCTCGCGGACTGGAGCGCGCGGCTGCTGGCGGCCCCCGGGGTCAACCACGTGGACGCCTCGCTGCTCACGGTGCACGAGAACAAGTTCTACGCCGACACGGCGGGCACGGTGACCACGCAGCAGCGGGTGCGGCTGCATCCGGCGCTGACCGCGGTGTCGGTGGACGAGTCCAGCGGCGAGTTCGACTCGATGCGGACGATCGCCCCGCCGGTCGGGCGGGGCTGGGAGTACCTGACCGGGACCGGCTGGGACTGGGACGACGAGCTGGAGCGGATCCCCGGGCTGCTCGCCGAGAAGATGCGGGCGCCCAGTGTGGATCCGGGGCTGTACGACCTGGTCGTCGACCCGTCCAACCTGTGGCTGACCATCCACGAGTCCATCGGCCACGCCACCGAGCTGGACCGCGCGCTCGGCTACGAGGCGGCCTACGCCGGCACCTCCTTCGCGACCTTCGACCAGCTGGGCAAGCTCAGGTACGGCTCCGAGCTGATGAACGTCACCGGTGACCGCACCGCCGAGCACGGCCTGGCGACCATCGGCTACGACGACGAGGGCGTCGCGGGCCAGTCCTGGGACCTGGTGAAGGACGGCACGCTCGTCGGCTACCAGCTGGACCGGCGGATCGCGAAGCTCACCGGGCTCGGACGGTCCAACGGGTGCGCCTTCGCCGACTCGCCCGCGCATGTGCCGGTGCAGCGCATGGCCAACGTGTCGTTGCAGCCGGACCCGGCGGGGATGTCGACCGAGGATCTCATCGGCAGCGTCGACCGGGGCATCTACGTCGTCGGGGACCGGTCGTGGTCCATCGACATGCAGCGGTACAACTTCCAGTTCACCGGGCAGCGGTTCTTCCGGATCGAGAACGGGCGGATCACCGGGCAGCTGCGGGACGTCGCCTACCAGGCGACGACCACCGACTTCTGGGGGTCGATGGAGGCGGTGGGCGGGCCGGGGACCTACGTCCTCGGTGGCGCGTTCAACTGCGGCAAGGCCCAGCCGGGGCAGGTCGCGGCGGTCTCGCACGGCTGCCCGTCGGCCCTGTTCAAAGGCGTCAACATCCTCAACACCACGCAGGAGGCCGGTCGATGAGCGCCCGTACCAACAAGCCGCACGAGGTCGTCGAGCGCGCCCTCGAGCTGTCGCGGGCCGACGGGTGTGTCGTCATCGCGGACGAGCAGTCGACGGCGAACCTGCGCTGGGCGGGCAACGCGCTCACCACCAACGGTGTCACGCGCGGGCGTACGCTCACCGTGATCGCGACGGTCGACGGCAAGGAGGGCACCGCCTCCGGCGTCGTCTCGCGCGCCGCCGTGACGGCGGACGAGCTGGAGCCGCTGGTGCGGGCCGCCGAGACCGCCGCGCGCGGCGGCGGTCCCGCCGAGGACGCCCAGCCGCTGGTCACCGGGGTGGCCCCGGCACCCGGGTTCACGGAGGCGCCCGCCGAGACCTCGTCCGACGTGTTCACCGACTTCGCTCCCGCCCTGGGCGAGGCGTTCGCACGCGCGCGTGCGGGCGGACGCGAGCTGTACGGCTTCGCCAACCACGAGATGGTGTCGACGTACGTGGGGACCTCGACGGGACTGAGGCTGCGGCACGACCAGCCCAACGGCACGCTGGAGCTCAACGCCAAGTCGCCGGACCGTACCCGGTCGGCGTGGGCGGGGCGTTCCACGCGGGACTTCAAGGACGTCGACCCGGAGGCGATGGACGCCGAGCTCGCCGTACGCCTGGGCTGGGCCGAGCGGCGGATCGCGCTGCCCGCCGGGCGGTACGAGACGCTGCTGCCGCCGACCGCGGTGGCCGATCTGCTGATCTACCAGCTGTGGTCGGCGTCGGGCCGGGACGCGGCCGAGGGGCGGACGGTGTTCTCCAAGCCGGGCGGCGGCACCCGGCTCGGCGAGAAGCTGTCCGAGCTGCCGCTGACCCTGCGCAGCGACCCGAACGAGCCGGGCCTGGAGGCGGCGCCCTTCGCGCTCGCCCACTCCTCCGGGGGCGACTCCTCGGTGTTCGACAACGGGCTGCCGCTGACCGCCACCGACTGGATCCGCCAGGGCGAGGTGAAGAACCTGATCACCAGCCGGCACAGCGCCGCCCTGACCGGGCTGCCGGTCGCCCCGGCGATCGACAACCTGATCCTGGACGGCGGCGCGGACCGCTCCCTGGAGGAGATGGTCGCGAGCACCACGCGCGGGCTGTTGTTGACCTGCCTGTGGTACATCCGCGAGGTCGACCCGGCGACCCTGCTGCTGACCGGTCTGACCCGGGACGGCGTGTACCTCGTCGAGGACGGCGAGGTCGTCGGCGAGGTGAACAACTTCCGGTTCAACGAGTCGCCGGTCGGACTGCTGGGCCGGGCCGCGGAGGCGGGGCGCACGGAGAAGACACTGCCCAGGGAGTGGAGCGACTACTTCACCAGGACCGCGATGCCTGCGCTGCGGGTGCCGGATTTCAATATGAGCTCTGTCAGTCAGGGCGTATAACCTCATACGTGTTCGCGAGACCACCCAAGGAGACATGAGAACCGTGACGGACATCGTCGACGAGCTGAAGTGGCGGGGCCTGATCGCCCTGTCCACTGACGAGGACGCATTGCGCAAGGCGTTCACGGACGGTCCCGTCACGTTCTATTGCGGTTTCGACCCGACCGCGCCCAGCCTGCACCTCGGCAACCTGGTGCAGATCCTCACGATGCGCCGCATCCAGCAGGCGGGGAACCGTCCGCTGGGCCTGGTCGGGGGTGCCACGGGTCTGATCGGCGACCCGAAGCCGAACGCGGAGCGGACGCTGAACGCGCCGGAGGTCGTCGCCCAGTGGGTGGAGCGGCTGCGCGGACAGATCGCGCCGCTGCTCGACTTCGAGGGCCCGAACGCGGCGGTCATGGTCAACAACCTGGACTGGACCCAGGGCATGTCGGCCATCGAGTTCCTGCGGGACATCGGCAAGCACTTCCGCGTGAACAAGATGATCGCGAAGGAGGCCGTCGCCCGGCGTCTGGAGTCGCAGGAGGGCATCAGCTACACCGAGTTCAGCTACCAGATCCTGCAGGGCATGGACTTCCTGGAGTTGTACCGGCGCTACGGCTGCACACTGCAGACCGGCGGCAGCGACCAGTGGGGCAACCTCACCTCAGGCACGGACCTGATCCACAAGGTCGAGCCGGACGCCGTGGTGCACGCCCTGGGCACCCCGCTGATCACCAAGGCCGACGGCACCAAGTTCGGCAAGACGGAGTCCGGCACGGTCTGGCTCGACCCCGAGATGACGACGCCGTACGCCTTCTACCAGTTCTGGCTGAACGCGGACGACCGGGACGTCTCCAAGTTCCTGCGCATCTTCAGCTTCCGGTCGCACGACGAGATCGAGGAGCTGGAGAAGCAGACCGAGGAGCGGCCTCAGGCGCGGGCCGCGCAGCGGGCGCTGGCGGAGGAGCTGACGACGCTGGTGCACGGCGCCGAGCAGACGGCCGCCGTCATCGCCGCGAGCCGTGCCCTCTTCGGGCAGGGTGAGCTGGGCGAGCTCGACGACCGGACGCTGGCCGCGGCGCTCTCCGAGGTGCCGCACATCCAGGTCGCCGAGCTGGGGCCCGTAGTGGATCTGTTCGCCGAGGTGGGGCTGGTCGCCAGCAAGTCCGCGGCGCGGCGGACCGTGAAGGAGGGCGGGGCCTACGTGAACAACGTCAAGGTCACGGCCGAGGACGCGGTGCCCGTGAAGGAGGATCTCCTTCACGGGCGGTGGCTGGTGCTGCGGCGGGGGAAGAAGAATCTCGCGGCCGTCGAGGTCACTGGTTCGTAGCTTCGTAGCCTCGTAGCCGAAAAGGCGTCCCTTCGGGGACGCCTTTTCAGCTCACGCGCTCTGCTGTTTGCGTTTGCCCAGGGTCGCCATGTACGCCATGTCTCCCAGGGCGACGATGACGACCGCGGCGACCAGTTGGAAGATGTGGCGCCACCAGTCGATGCCGGATGTCGCCTCGACGCCGAAGCCGCGGGCGATCGCGTTGCCGACGATCGCACCCAGGATGCCGAAGATGGTGGTCAGCCAGAGCGGACTGTGCTGCTTGCCCGGCAGGATCGCCTTGGCGAGCACGCCCAGCACGAATCCGACGATGATCGCCCACAACCAGCCCATGGCTGCCTCCTCGTACGGCTCGACGTGAGCATTGCCCTCAGTGTGGTTCCGCGCACCGTACGGCGCATGTCGGGTACGGCCGTACGCGGTACGGCGCAGGACGTCCACCCAGACTGGACACAACCCGGTCTCGAACGCCGCGCAGGCCCGGCGTAACGTGGGGAGCCGGGGAGAGTCCGAAGCGGGCGGATGGTGGAACGTGATACGGAAGCATGGTGGCGGCGGAAGCGTCGAGGTGTTCCGGATCACCGGCGCCCGGCAGGGACTCCAGGACGATGTGCGCGGCCGGCAGCGGCGGTACGTGATCTCGATGGCCGTCCGTACGGTGGCGGTGATCCTCGCGGCGA
This sequence comes from Streptomyces vulcanius, assembly GCF_042653945.1. Lineage (NCBI taxonomy): Bacteria > Bacillati > Actinomycetota > Actinomycetes > Kitasatosporales > Streptomycetaceae > Streptomyces > Streptomyces vulcanius. Next base: position 29,098 of record NZ_JBHSFK010000012.1, read on the forward strand.
CACTCTGGAACGTGGAGCGTCATGTCGCCCTCGTGGCCCTGGTGTTGGGGGCGCTGCTGCCGTATGTCGCGGTGGTGATCGCCAACGCGGGGCGGGAGAACGCGCCGGGGCTGCCGTCCACGTTCATCAGTACGCCGGTGCGGCCGGGCATCGCTCCGCCGCGGGCGGACGGAGCGGGCGGAGCGGACGGGTCGTCGGCGTCTTCGCCTTCGACGGCCTCGTCGGCGGAATCCGTTGCGGAAGAGGAGCCTTTCGAGGAATCCCGGCATCGGGACGCGGGCCCTGAGCGGGCTGAGCACAGACCATGAGCGGGCTGTGCGCCAAGCTCAGGAAAAGCTCAGATCAATCATGCTGTTCCAGTGCCGTGCCAAGGGTCGGCCGTGACATACTTCGTACGCGCTCCGCATCCCCCGTCGGAGCGACGGACCGACGCCGGGCAGCTCCCCCCGTGGCTGCTCGGCGTCGCCTTTTTGCGCACAACCGCGAGTTGGATCTGTGACTGACGAGACCCCCATCTGTTCCGCCAAGGGCTGCCGCGGCGATGCCGTGTGGGTGCTCGCCTGGAACAACCCCAAGATTCATACGCCTCAGCGGCGCAAGACGTGGCTGGCCTGCGAGGAGCACCGGGAGCATCTGTCGCAGTTCCTGGGGGTACGGGGTTTCCTCAAGGATGTCGTGCTCCTGACGGAGTGGGAGTCTCCGGAAGAGGCTTAGCCGCCGATCGCCGACATCGGGCGGTCCGGCTGGACGAACGACGGGTCGTCCAGGCCTGCGCCCGCCTTCTTGCCCCACATCGCCAGCCGCCAGATGCGGGCTATCTCCTCGTCGGGGGCGTCGGAGCGGAGGACCGCGCGCAGGTCGGTCTCCTCGCGGGCGAAGAGACAGTTGCGGACCTGGCCGTCGGCGGTGAGGCGGGTGCGGTCGCAGGCGGCGCAGAACGGGCGGGTGACGGAGGCGATGACGCCGACGCGGTACGGGCCGCCGTCCACCAGCCAGCGCTCGGCCGGGGCGGAGCCGCGCTCGTCCTGTCCCTCGGGGGTGAGGTCGAAGCGGGTGCGGAGGGAGGCGAGGATGTCGCCCGCGGTGACCATGCCCTCGCGCTTCCAGCCGTGCTGGGCGTCCAGGGGCATCTGCTCGATGAAGCGCAGTTCGTAGTCCTGCTCGATCGCCCAGGCCAGGAGGTCCGGGGCCTCGTCCTCGTTGAGCCCCGGCATCAGTACGGAGTTGACCTTGACCGGGGTCAGGTCCGCGTCGCGGGCGGCCTGGAGTCCTTCGAGGACGTCCTTGTGGCGGTCGCGGCGTGTGAGGGTCTTGAAGACGTCGGGGCGGATGGTGTCCAGGGAGACGTTGACCCGGTCCAGGCCGGCCGCCTTGAGGGCGGTGGCGGTGCGCTTGAGGCCTATGCCGTTCGTCGTGAGCGACATCTGGGGGCGTGGCGTCAGGGCCGCCACCCGCTCCACGATGCCGGCCAGGCCGGGGCGCAGGAGGGGCTCGCCTCCGGTGAAGCGGACCTCTTCGATACCGAGCGAGGTGACCGCTATGTCGATCAGGCGGACGATCTCGTCATCCGTGAGCAGGTCGGGCTTGGCCAGCCACTGCAAGCCCTCCTCAGGCATGCAGTACGTGCAGCGCAGATTGCACCGGTCGGTCAGCGAGACCCTCAGGTCGGTGGCCACTCGGCCGTAGGTGTCGATGAGCACGTGGGCCCCCTCCCTCGTAGTTGAATCGCACAACTCTTCTGTCACTCGCGAGCCTACGTGACGCCACTGACATCGACGGGCCCGATCCCGACAGACCTGATCCCGGCAGACCCGATCCCAACAGGCCGAGCTCGACAGACACGACACGGCCGCGTCGTAGGCAACTACGACGCGGCCGTGGCCCGGAGGGGGTCAGTGGGCTCCGGTGCCCGTCAGGGAGCGGACCTCCAGCTCGGCGTACTTGCCGGTGTCGGGCTCCTCCTTCGACAGGAAGGTGCCGACGATGCCGAGGAGGAAGCCGACCGGGATCGAGATGAGGCCGGGGTTCTCCAGCGGGAACCAGTGGAAGTCGACGTCCGGGAACATCGAGGTGGGCTTGCCGGAGACGACCGGCGAGAACAGCACCAGACCGACCGCCGTGACAAGGCCGCCGTAGATCGACCAGAGCGCTCCGGAGGTGGTGAACCGCTTCCAGAAGAGGCTGTAGAGGATCGTCGGGAGGTTGGCGGAGGCGGCGACCGCGAAGGCGAGGGCGACCAGTCCGGCGACGTTCAGGTCGCGGGCGAGGGCGCCCAGGAGGATGGAGACGGCGCCGATGCCGACCGTGGCGTAGCGGGCCGCGGCCATCTCCTGCTTCTCGGTGGCCTCGCCCTTCTTGATGACGTTGGCGTAGATGTCGTGGGCGAACGACGAGGACGAGGCCAGGGTGAGGCCCGCGACGACCGCGAGGATCGTGGCGAAGGCGACCGCTGAGATGGTGGCCAGCAGGATCGCGCCCCAGTTGGAGTCGACGCCGCCGAGATGCAGCGCGAGGAGTGGGGCCGCCGTGTTGCCCGCCTTGTTCGACGCGATGATCTCCTCGGGTTTGATCAGCGCGGCGGCGCCGAAGCCGAGGGCGAGGGTCATCAGGTAGAAGGCGCCGATCAGGCCGATGGCCCAGATGACCGACTTACGGGCCGCCTTCGCGGTGGGCACGGTGTAGAAGCGGATCAGGATGTGCGGCAGTCCGGCGGTGCCCAGGACGAGGGCGATGCCGAGGGAGATGAAGTCCAGCTTGGTGGTACCGGTGGCGCCGTACTTCAGGCCGGGCTCCAGGAAGGCCGATCCCTTTCCGGCGTTGTCGGCGGCGCTGCCGAGCAGGTCGGAGACGTTGAAGTCGAACTTCAGCAGCACCAGGAAGGTCAGCAGCAGGGCGCCCGCGATCAGCAGCACCGCCTTGACCATCTGGACCCAGGTGGTGCCCTTCATGCCACCGATGGTGACGTAGACGATCATCAGTACGCCGACCAGGGCGACGATGCCGATCTTGCCGCCGCCGCTGGTGATGCCGAGGAGCAGCGAGACCAGGACGCCCGCGCCCGCCATCTGGGCGAGCAGGTAGAAGATCGAGACGACGATGGTGGACGTGCCGGCGGCCGTACGGACCGGGCGCTGGCGCATGCGGTACGCGAGTACGTCGCCCATGGTGTAGCGGCCGGAGTTGCGCAGCGGCTCGGCGACCAGGAGGAGGGCGACCAGCCAGGCGACCAGGAAGCCGATGGAGTACAGGAAGCCGTCGTAGCCGAAGAGGGCGATGGCACCCGCGATGCCGAGGAAGGAGGCGGCGGACATGTAGTCGCCGGAGACGGCGAGGCCGTTCTGGAAGCCGGTGAACTGGCGTCCGCCCGCGTAGAAGTCGGCGGCGTCCTTGGTCTGGCGGCCCGCCCAGACGGTGATGACGAGGGTCGCCACGACGAACACCGCGAACAGGGTGATGATCAGGGTGCGGTGCTCACTGGCCTCGCCGGCGGCGAGCAGGGTCTGCTGTGCGGGGCTCATGCGCCGCCCTCCATCCGGGACTTGATGGCCTCGGCCTTGGGGTCGAACTTGGCGGCGGCGGTCCGCGCGTACCACCAGGCGATGAGGAACGTGGTGAGGAACTGGGCGAGGCCCAGCGCCAGGGCCACGTTGATGTTGCCGAAGAGCTTGGTGCCCATGAAGTCGCCCGCGTAGTTGGAGAGCAGGACGTACAGCAGGTACCAGGCGATGAAGGCCACGGTCAGCGGGAAGGCGAACCCGCGGTAGGCGCCGCGCAGTTCACCGAACTCCGCGCTCTCCTGCACCGCGACGAACTCCTCGGTGGAGGGGAGTTGGGCTTGGGTCTTCGAGGGTGGCGGTGTCTCGGTGGCCACGGGGTCTCCTCGCGTTGCGGACGGCGGGTCGAAGCGGGGGCTCGATCGTCCACGGGCTCCCTGCCCAAGGTCACGGCGGCGCGCTAGGGCGGGTTCAACCCGATCGGGTTCTTTCGGAAGTCACCGCCTTGATCGCCCGAAGGTCATTGCTGGCCGGTCAGTCGGGGAGATAGCTTCGGCTCAGCACCACCCGTCATGTACCTGCCCAGACGCCATCTGCGCCCTGGGCCGGACCTCGTTTCCGGATGATGTGGAGACCCCATGGCTCATCTGCCTTCCAGACGCCGCCTCGCGCTCGCGGTGCCCGTCGTGCTGTCGCTGACCGCCTCCCTCGGCTTCCTGCCGGCGGCGGCCTCGGCGGCCCCCGGCGCGGCGTCGGCCGCCTCCGCCGCGTCGGCCACGCAGTCGGCCGCCGCCGGGACGCTGGCGTACGTCGTCAACACGAAGGTGGACCACCGCACGATCCGGTCGGTGAAGAAGGCGGTGGCCGCGGCCGGCGGCACGCTGGTCACGTCGTACGACAAGATCGGTGTGCTGGTCGTGCACTCCGCGAACCCCGACTTCGGGCCGCGGATACGCGCGGTGCGCGGGGTGCAGTCGGCGGGCGCGACGCGTACGGCGCCGCTGAGCGCCGCGGGAACCACCGACGAGGGGGCCGTACAGGTCCTGTCGAAGGCGCAGGCGGCGAAGGTCGAGAAGGCGTCCGACGCGGCGGGCCAGAGCGAGCCGCTCGAGGCCGACCAGTGGGATCTGCGGGCGATCGGCGCCGACAAGGCCGCCGGGATCAACCCGGGCAGCAAGAAGGTGACCGTCGCGGTCATCGACACGGGCGTCGACGACACCCACCCGGACCTCGCGCCGAACTTCTCCGCCTCTCAGTCCGCCAACTGCGTCGGCGGCGTCCCGGACACCAGTGAGGGCGCCTGGCGGCCTTACACCGCGGACGACTACCACGGCACACACGTCGCCGGTGAGATCGCGGCGGCCCGCAACGGCATCGGCGTGGCCGGTGTCGCCCCCGGCGTCAAGGTCGCCGGCATCAAGGTCAGCGACCCCAACGACGGCCTCTTCTACCCGGAGAGTGTCGTCTGCGCTTTCGTGTTCGCCGCCGACCACGGCGTGGAGATCACGAACAACAGCTACTACGTCGACCCGTGGCTGTACAACTGCATGGACGACCCCGACCAGAAGGCCATTGTTGACGCGGTCAACAGGGCCCAGCTGTACGCCCAGCACAAGGGCACGCTCAACGTCGCCTCGGCGGGCAACTCCAACCACGACCTGGACGCCGACTCGCTCGTCGACTCCTCCAGCCCCGACGACTCGACACCGGTGACCCGTACGATCGACCCGCACGAGTGCTTCGACGTGCCGACCCAGCTGCCGGGCGTGGTCACGGTCAGCGCGACCGGCGTCAAGGGTGCCAAGTCGTACTACTCCACCTACGGTCTCGGCGCGGTGGACGTGGCGGCCCCGGGCGGCGACCGGTACCAGATCCCGGACACCCCCTCGGCCAACGGCCGCATCCTGTCGACGCTGCCGAACAACACGTACGGCTTCCTCCAGGGCACGTCGATGGCGTCCCCGCACGTGGCGGGCGTGGCTGCGCTGCTGAAGTCCACGCACCCCTGGGCGTCGCCGGCACAGCTCCAGCGCCTGCTCAAGGCCCAGGCGGACAACCCGGGCTGCCCGACCGAGCCGTACGACGGCAACGGTGACGGCATCGTGGACGCGACCTGCGTGGGCGGCAAGCACGTCAACGGCTTCTTCGGCGCGGGTGTGGTGAACGCGCTGCGTGCGGTGAAGTAGCCGTCGCGGCTGCGCAGCGACCATACATTGATCGAGTCAATACTTGACTAAGTCAATACTGCACAATGCAGTCATGACTTCCATCAAGTACGCATGGTCGGAGCTGGGCGGCGACCCCGCCCGGCTCGCGCGCGTCTCGACCGTCGCGCGGAAGGACGCACTGCCCGCGCGGCTGCCGGTACGGGAGCTGGCGCGGGCCTGTGTGGGTGTCTGCGCGCTGGCCGGGGCGGAGCTCGGGGCACGGCGGGCGGGGCTCGCGCGGGTGCCTGTGGTGCGGGTGGACGACGGGGCGGTGGCGGCCTCGTTCACGAGTGAGCGGCAGTTGCTGGTCGAGGGGCGGGCGCCGGTGGCGTTCGCTCCGCTGTCGCGGTTCTGGCGGACCGCCGACGGCTGGGTGCGCACGCACGCCAACTATCCGCACCACCGGGAGCGGTTGCTGAGGGTGCTGGGCACTCCGGAGGATCCGGACGCCGTGGCGGCGGCCCTGGCCGAGCGGTCCGCGACGGAGGTCGAGGACACGGTGTACGCCGCCGGGGGCCTGGCGGTCGCACTGCGCACGCCCGAGGAGTGGGCGGCGCACGAGCAGGCGGCCGCGGTGGCCGCGCGCCCCCTGGTCGAGCGCGTCCGGCTGGACGGGACACGCGCGCGTGCGTTCACGCCGCTTCAGGGCGCACCGCTGCTGCCCGCCGCCGGACTGCGGGTCCTGGACCTCACCCGGGTCCTCGCCGGGCCGGTCGCCACCCGCACGCTCGCCCTGCTGGGCGCGGACGTCCTGCGCGTCGATCCGCCCGGGCTGCCCGAACTCCCCGACCAGCACGCCGACACCGGTTTCGGGAAGCGTTCGGCCCTGCTGGAGCTGACCTCCGCCACCGGCCGGAGCACCTTCGAGGACCTGCTCGCGTCGGCGGACGTCGTGGTCACCGGCTACCGGCCGGGCTCCCTCGACCGGTTCGGGCTCTCCCCCGAGGCGCTGGCCGAGCGCCGCCCCGGGCTGGTCGTGGCGCAGGTGTCGGCGTGGGGCGCGGACGGGCCGTGGAGCGGGCGGCGCGGCTTCGACAGCCTGGTCCAGGTGGCCACGGGCATCGCGGCCGTGGAGGGCTCGGCGGAGCGTCCCGGCGCCCTGCCCGCGCAGGCCCTCGACCACGGCAGCGGCTATCTCCTGGCGGCGGCCGTGCTGCGGGCGCTGACCGAGCAGTCGTACGACGGCGGAAGCCGGTTGGTACGGGTGGCGCTGGCACGGACGGCGGCGTGGCTGATGACGGGGGTCGGGACGGACGAGCGGGGTGGTGATCCGGGCGCGGCGGCCGACGCCGGGGCAGGCGCCTGGCTAGCGGAGACCGGTAGTGCCCTCGGGCGGCTGCGGTATGCCCTGCCGCCGGTGTCCTTCGAGAGCGGGCCGGGTGACTGGGCGCGTCCGGCGGGGCCGTGGGGGGCGGATGCGGCGGCCTGGATCGATCAACCTCGTCAACACGCTCAAGGTGATCAAGGTGATCAACCTGCTGACGTCAATTCATGACGAGCATCTTGAGGGCGGTGCGATCGTCCACCGCCATCGAGAGCGCCCTTGACCAGCAGGAACTGCGCGGTGGCGTAGGTGAGCATGATCCACAGGTCGGGGCGGGGCGGTTGGGGCCAGTCGGCGACGCCGGTCGCGATGAGGGTGTCGGAGAGCAGGAACAGCACTCCCCCGGCGCCGGCTACCCGGGCCGAGCCGGGTGGCGGCGCTGTATGCCATGGCCGTGAGAAGGGTGCTGTAGGCGGCGACCGGGGCCCGCAGGTCGGCGGGGACGTCGGGCAGGAGGAGGGCAAGGGTGGCGACCAGAACGGCGGCGTAACAGGGAGCGAGGGCGGTGCCACGCGCGCGTGGACGTCCGCCTCCGTTTCGCGGCCAGGGAGTGGGTGGACCGCCAGATCGCCACGCACGCGGCAACCCGTCGGTCCTGGGCCGCGGCCGACGCCTACGACGCGCTGTTCCCGCGCGAGCCGATCCCACCCGCCGGCGCCCAGCCCGGCGAGCACGGCCAGGGCCGAGCCGAGAAGTGCCGAGCCCACTCCACGGCGCCGGGCCTCCGGGAGCACGCTGATCCACGACAACAGGCCGATGCCGTCGACGGGGAGGCGGACGGTCGCCTCGGCGATCGGCCGGCCGTCGTCGTGGATCTCCAGGCGGCGGCCGGGGGGATCCTGGCATTCGCCGACCGTGACGGCGGGCGCGGGCGAGAGCCCGGGGACGGGGAGCGGGGCATGCAGGTAGCGCCACAGATCACGAGGCGCGAATCCGGCTGCTTCGAGGGAGCGTCGCGTCACCGGCCGATGGCGCACGGGCAAGCCCTCCAGTCCCAGGGTGAGCGCGGAGGCGAACTCGAAGGCGTGCACGGTGCGATGGCCGAGCCGGTCGACCGCGCGAGCGATCAGGGCATCGGTGACGGCCCGTTCCTCCCCGGAGTGCAGCCACAGGAGGAAGCCCTCCCCGTCCCGGCGCCGGACGGCGTAGGAGACCACGCCGAGCACCCGGGCATTGGGTCCGCACACCACGTCCGTGACGGGCGGGTCCAGCGCGGCCCACCAGTCGCCGTCCACCGGGGAACGGCCGCCCAAGGCCTCTCCGAGCATCTCCCGGGCCGTCCGGGGCTGTCCCGGCAGGCGATCGGTGTCGATCAGACCGAGGACCGCCTGCTCGTCGCCCACCTCGTAGGGCCGTACCAACAGCGGAGTCATGGGGTCGAACGGCGTCTTACCCACCCGGTGTTCCGCCTCCCGCGTCGTCAACCGCTCTCCCTCGAGCCTGCCTCACACCCCCGCCGCCCCCAACAAAGCCCCCACCCCGTACGTCACCGCCATCGCCAGCGCCCCACCCGCCACGTTTCGCAGTACCGCGCGCCCCGGTGGTGCCGAGCCCAGGTGGGCGCTGGTCCAGCCTGTGCAGGTGAGGGCGAGGAGGACCGAGACGACGGTGACCTGGAGGCGCCAGGACGTCGGGGGGAGCACGATCGCGAGGAGGGGGAGCAGTGCGCCCGCCGTGAAGGCGAGGAAGCTCGCCCAAGCCGCGTGCCAGGGGTTGGTGAGGTCGTCGGGGTCGATACCGAGCTCCACGCGTGCGTGGGCCTTCAGGGCGTCGCGTCGGGTGAGTTGGAGGGCGGCCTCGCGAGCCACCTGGCGGGTCAGGCCCCGGTCCTCCAACAGCTCGGTGAGTTCCTCGAGTTCGGCCTCGGGCTGGTCGCGCAGTTCGCGGCGTTCCAGGTCCAGCGCGGCCTTTTCCGAGTCGCGTTGGGTGGACACCGACACGTACTCCCCCGCCGCCATGGACATCGAGCCGGCCAGCAGTCCGGCGAGGCCGGCCGTCAGCAGGGCCGAGCGGTCGTCCGTCGCACCGGCCACACCGACGACCAGGCCCGCGGTGGAGACGATGCCGTCGTTGGCGCCGAGGACCGCGGCGCGCAGCCAGTTCAGGCGGGAGCCGAGGGTGCCCCCGTGGGCCTCGGCGTGGTCGGGTTCCGTCACGGACGGAGGATCGCATCCCCGGCGCCGTCCCGGGGAGTAATTCGGTGGCGGGGCGACCGGCGTGCCGCCTACTGTCGTCGGCACGGGGGCGGCTCCGCCGGTGTGCTTCCTTCTTCCTTCCTGAGAATCCCGTAGCGCACCCACTCTCCGCCCCCGTTTCCGCTCCCTTGTCGCCTCGTTCCGGGGGATTCCGCTTGTCCGTACTGGCGTCCGTGCTGCTCCGCCGACTCCGTACCGTCTACGTCGACCAGGCCGGGCCGCGCCCGGACGACCCGTCCACGGACCTGGGGCTCTGCGCGCTGGAGGCCGAACTGCTGGACCGGGGCTTCGCACCGAACGCGCAGCTGCGGGCCGCGCTGGCCTGGCTGGGGCCCGCCGGGCTGGCCGACGCCGGACGGCAGCTGGTCGCGCACATCGACATCGAACTCGGCGCCGACCGCACCCACATGCCGCTCTTCCGCAGCTTCCCGGCGTCCGTGCCGGACGACACCTTCCAGCTGTGGGTCGACCGGGTGTTCACGCTGCTGCTGCAGTGGCCGAAGCAGCCCTGTGTGCTGTGCGGCACGGTCGGCAGTGTGCAGCCGGTGGCGCCGTGCGCGCATCTGGTGTGCCGGGAGTGCTGGGACGGCGAGGACTACTCGGGCTGCCCGATCTGCCACCGCCGTATCGACCCCGCCGACCCCTTCCTGCGGCCCGCGCCACCGCGCCACGCGCGCGAGACGGGCGTGGGACCGCTGAAGCTGCTCGCGCTGGGCCGGGACGCCCGCGCGGACGCCGTGACCGCGCTGCGGACGTTGCTGGCCCGTCGTACGCCGCTGCCGCCGCGCGACCGGGCCGACCTGGAGGTGCTGCTGGCGCACGCTCCGGCGGGCGTGGCGTGGTTCCTGGAGGACATTCCCGTCCGGGAGACGAAGGCCGTGGTGCTGGGGCGGATGCTGCGGGTGCGTGACCGGCGGGCCGACGCCCTGGAGTTGCTGGACCGTCAGCTGACGACCGCGACGGATGTGCTGCGGCTGCTGTGCGTGTGGTCCGGCGGCGCGGCCGATCTGATCGAGCCGCCGCGGATGCGGTCGCTGCCGCGCGGGCTGCGGCGCCGGCTGCTCGCCGTCCTAGACGGGCTGCCGACCGGGGCGCTGGTCGAGGACGTGCTGCGGCATCCGGTCGTCTGGAAGCGGGCCGCCGAGATCCTGCACCCCTTCGAGCAGCACGCCCGGCATCCCAAGGCCGCGCTCGCCTTCGCGGTCCTGCGCGGAACCGATCTCGACGGAACCGGCGGCCACAACGGGCCCGACCCCGCCCGTACGCGACTGGCCGCCGCCCTGCTGCGGACGGCCGCCGCCCACCCCGACGCCGTACGCGTCGACGGCGCGCGCGTGCGTGCCGTCACCTGGAGTGGCCGGGTCGAGCAGGCGCTGGCCGAGAAGGATGTCGCGGGCGCCCTCGCGCTGTTGGCGCGGCGGCCCGGTGAGCTGCTGCGGCGGCTGGATCATCTGCTGCGGCTGCGCACGTCCGACTCGCTGCCCGAGGAGTTCGCGGCCGTGCTGCGCGATGCCCTGCCGCAGGCCGGGCCCGCTCCCCTGCTGGCCGCGCTCGGCCGGATGCGGATCCGTCATCTCCCGGCCGAGCGCCGGGTGTTCTTCCCGCGCGGTCGGGTCACGCACGCGTACACCCTCGACGACACCCGCGCCCCGCTCTCCGCCGCGCTGACCGGCGCGGTGTGCGCGCTGCTGGAGGCCGAGGCGGTGCGCCGGCTGTCCGCCGGGCCGCGCGTGGACCTTGCGGTGCTCGACCCGGCGCTCGCCGGCCTCGCCGTGCCGGCCACCGAGCGCGCCGACACCGGGAGCCTGGTCGCGGTGCCCCGGGGCAGCACCCAGCCGCTGCCCGAGGGCGAGGTCATGCGGCTGTTCCTGCACTGGACGGAGCCCGCGAAGACCCGTGTGGACCTCGACCTGTCGGTGGCGCTGTACGACGAGAAGTGGGAGTTCGCCGGTCTGTGCGACTACACCAACCTGGTGTACGGCGACCGGTGGGCCGTGCACTCCGGCGACCTGACGTCGGCGCCCGCGCCTCTCGGGGCGACCGAGTACGTCGACCTGGACCTGACCGCGCTCGGGGGCCTCGGTGTGCGCTACGCGCTGCCGGTCGTCTTCAGCTTCAACGACATCCCGTTCGAGCGGCTTCTGGACGCCTTCGCCGGCTTCATGACGCTGCCGTCGAGGGCCGAGGAGGCGCGCGACGCGTCGTACGACCCGCGTACCGTCCGGCAGCGGTACGACCTGGTCGGCGACTCCCGGGTCCATGTGCCGCTCCTGGTCGACCTGCGCGCACGGACGTTCCTGTGGACCGACCTGCATCTGTCGGCCGCCGAGGGCTACCACAGCGTGCACCGGCACGCCGCCGACCTCGGCCGGGCCGGACGGGACCTGTACCAGTACTTCGCCTCCGGCCGGACCACCCTGTGGGACCTGGCGGTGTGGCACGCCGCCGCGCGGGCGGACGAGGTGGCGGTCCTACGGCGCGCGCCCCACCCGGGCGCCCCCGACGAGCTCTGGCACTACCGGCGGCACACCGGCGAGGCCGACACGGCGTTCGCGGCCCGCGTGCGCACGCTGGAGGCACCCGAACTGCGGGAGGCCCCCCTGTTCGCCTCCGTCGAGGAGCGGGCCGCCGAGGCCGCCGCCAAGAAGCGGGTACTGCTGGCGCTGGTGGACGGCGGTGTCGCGCCGGAGGGCGCGAGCGGGGAGGTGTACCGGCTGCTGCCCGGGCCCGTCGACGGCTGCGGACTGACGGCGCTGGCCGCGGGGGACCTGGTGGCCGCGCTGGGCTGACGGTCTGGTACACGCGCGCGTGCAGACGAACTCCCGTACGGCCGCGGCGCCTTCGAAGGCCCATCGCGCGGGGCACCCTCGACGGGGTGTCAGTGACGGCCCGTATCCTCAGTGACCATGCTCGAAGACCTGACGACCGTAGGGTCCTCCCCCGTGGAGTGGCCGGCCGCGTATCCCGAGGGGTACGCGGTCGTCGACGTGGAGACCACCGGACTGGCCCGGGACGACCGCATCATCTCCGCCGCCGTCTACCGGCTGGACGCGCGCGGCGTGGTCGAGGACCACTGGTACACCCTGGTCAATCCGGAGCGGGACCCGGGGCCGGTGTGGATACACGGTCTGACGAGCGACGTGCTGGAGGGCGCGCCCCTCTTCCAGGAGGTGGCCGAGGAGTTCGCGGCGCGGCTCGCGGACCGGGTGCTCGTCGCGCACAACGCGGTCTTCGACTGGCAGATGATCGCGCGGGAGTACGCGCGCGCGGAGCGCGAGGCCCCGGTGAGGCAGCGGCTGTGCACGATCGCGCTCTCCAAGGAACTGCGGCTTCCGCTGCCCAACCACAAACTGGAGTCGCTGGCGGCCCACTTCGGCGTCGTACAGCAGCGGGCGCACCACGCGCTGGACGACGCTCGGGTGCTCGCGGAGGCGTTCCGGCCGAGTCTGCGGGCCGCGGCGGCGGGTGGCGTACGGCTGCCGCTGCACGAGTGCCGGCCGCTGACGGAGTGGCAGGACCGGCCGGCGCCCCGGATCGGGCAGCAGCCCGGCGGCCAGGGCGGCTACGGCGGCGGTTATCGGCCGAGCAGTTGGCGGCCGTCCCGGAAACGGCCCGCCTGCCCGTATCCCAACCCCGGGCGGTACGAGGACGGCAAGCGGCTCAAGCAGGGCATGCGGGTCGCCTTCTCGGGAGACACCTCCGTCGACCGCGAGCTGCTGGAGGACCGCGCGACCGAGGCGGGGCTGCATGTGGCGACCAGTCTGTCCCGGGTGACCAGTCTGCTGGTCACCAACGACCCCGACTCGCACACGTCGAAGGTGGTCAAGGCGCGGCAGTTCGGGACTCCGGTCGTGGACGAGGCGGCGTTCGGACAGCTCCTGCGCGATGTCGAGGCCGCCGACGGGTGAACCGTAGGCCACGACCCGTAGGCCACGGTCCGTAGGCCACAACCCCGTAGTCGCGACCCGCACGTCGCGCCCCGTACGTCGTAACCCGTACGTCCGGGTGATTGCCGCGCGACTCGCCCAGCGGCCGCTCGCCGGTGCGGGGGCGAGCGCTCACCCTGTGGCGCATGGCGAGATGCGAAGTTTGCGGCAATGACTACGGAATGACCTTCGAGGTGCACGCCCAGGGGGCGGTACTCCTGTTTGACTGAGATGGCTACTGCTGCCTAGAGTCCCATCTCCAAGCCGCTGGTACACATCAGTGCTGTTCAGAGGAGGGAAACCGCGTGCTGGCCAAGCCTGTCGGGGGGTACTGCCGCATCTCGGATGCGGACCTTGCAGACATACGCAGAGCCGTGAAAGCGGGGGTGCTCACACCCGAGGAGGCTGCCGAGGAGGAGCGCAAAGGCGTCCTGCGTCAGCGTGAGGACATCGAGGCCTTAGCCGATGGTGCACCGATCAAGTGGTACGAGGACAACAACCTCAGCGCCTTCAAGCGCAACGTTCGGCGTCCCGACTTCGAGCAGATGGTTAAGGACCTGAAGAACGGCCGCATCAGCGGAGTCCTGGCTTACGACATTGACCGTGTGTACCGGCAACCGAGGGACCTTGAACGGGTCATTGACATCTACGAGACCTCCAAGGCACCCCTCGTCTTCAGGACGTTGTCGGGGCAGAACTTCGATCTCACCACGTCTGATGGTCGCTTCTCTGCCCGCCTCTTCGTGAACATCGCGAACAAGTCTTCAGAGGACACCCGGCGTCGGGTCATCAGGGCGAACGTCGCCAAGGCTAAGAAGGGGATGACTCACGCAACGGGACTCGTTTACGGCTGGCTGGACGATGATCCGAGCAGGCTCAATCCCGAGACCTCGATTATCAGGAAGGAAGCCGTACTCAAGTACCTAAAGGGTGACAAGGTGGCCACAATCATGAAGTGGCTTGCCAGCGACAAGAGCGTTGTCAATCCTGCCACAGGGAAGCATTTCACGTGGGGCGGGACCAAAGCCATGATCCTTGCTCCGAGAAACTGGGGTATCCGCACCTACAACGAAGACATCATTTATGACGACGCCAATGAGATCGTCATGGGTGACTGGGACCCCATCTTTGACAGCCTCGATACCTGGTACAAGGTTCAAGCCAAGAAAGCAGAGACTGCGCGGCAGGAGGCTGGAACAGCTAACGTTCAGTACTTCTTGACTGCCATCGCACGTTGCGGCCGATGCGGGGCGGGGCTGAAAGGCCACCCGAAGTGGGCGAAGGGGAAGCGCACCCAGACGTTCAACTACAACTGCAACAAGCAGCGCCCGGAGCACTGCGGCGCACTAAGTATCGACGGACCGAAATTGGATGAGATAATACGGGATCTCGTCTGGGCTCAGGTACTCAAAGCCAGCCAGCAGAAGCACATTCCCGAGGATACGGGGCCGTGGGCGCGTGAGGCTGAGCTGAAGGACGTGGAAGAGCAGATCTCGGAGCTTCAGGCTCTATGGGAAGCAAAGAAAGTCCGCGCCGCCTCGTACGTTGTGGCGCTGGACGACCTGAATGGCCGGAAGAACGAACTACTAGTAGACAAGGCTGATCACACAGTCCCGGCCGGAACTCGATCCATTACGGAAGAACTGTTGTCGAGCGGCTGGGGGAACCTGTCGATAGAGCGTCAGCGGATCATCGTCAGAAAAGTGCTTAGAGCCGTGGTAATCCACCCTGCCAAGTCCCGAGGCGGCCGGTTCGATCCGGCCCGAGCGGAACCGGTCTTTCAAGCAGTCTGACCAAGCTCAGAGGGCCCCTCCCACGTGGGAGGGGCCCTCTGTTATCCAGTGGAGCCGGACACACTTCCTACCTTGTCTACGATGCCCGCCTTCCCCTCCGCCCGCGCGCAGTGGGCGCCGCAGTACCAGTGGCCCTCGACCTCGACGCCCTGGCCGATGATCTGCACCCGGCAGTGCTCGCAGATGGGGGCCATGCGATGAATCGCGCAGGCGAATGAATCGAAGACGTGACGGGCACCGTCCTGGGTCTCCACAGTGAACGCGAGCGCATAGTCATTGCCGCACACTTCGCAACGTGTCATACGTGGCATCGTTATGGGCGGAAGGGGGTCGAGCAAGCTGACAGCACGCTTTCGCCCGGAGGTTCTACCTGGTCGGCGTAGCGATACGTTGCGCTGCCGTCACTTCAGTTCCATCAGTTCCAGAATCTCGTCTGCCTGCTCTTCGGTCAGGACTGGCGCCTCAGCCATCCACTTCTCAAGCCACTCCTCCTTGCTCATTTCCGCGATGCATCCCCCTAGACCTAGTTTCCGGTCCCCCTCGGTGGCCCGAACGAATCACTCACAGTCCATCTCCATCTCTTCGCAGTCAGTCACCCTTCCTCCAGGGAAGGTCTTCCGGCAGAGTCCCCGCCTCAACTCGGTAAAGAAGCTTCCAGGTACGGCCATCACGCTCGTAGATCTCGCCGCCCCTGACTCCCCCGTACCCCAACCTTTGGCCCCTGTGCATGTAACAGGGCTCCCGCTCATACCCCACAGCCGACTTGGCACGGTGGAGTCCGTTGTGGTACTTCAGCTCTGGACTCCGGTCAGGAACGATGGAGGCATAGGGCAAACCCCCTAGCCCTGCTCTCCATGGCTCGCAACGCTCTTCCATCTCGAAAGCCACCAATCCCCCTCTGTAAAAACGTGTGTTGGTATGCCAGCCCTCATGGCTAGGCAAGCAGTCATAGAGGCCCCGCGGCTTCCGCCCCTGATGAAGGCCAAACAGACGTCAGCGCCAAGGCTGACCATGTGCGCATTGCGCCGAAACCCTGCCGCTTTCCCCCGCCTATCCCAGTCAGCAGGATGGCGCTCGATCTCCAATCCGACGTCCCGTGCGAAACGGTCCGCTAGAGCGTCGGCCCCTTTGGGGCAGGCCCCGTGAACGAGTAGAACGTCACAAGACCTGCCGGCTAGCCGGATGACCCGGGCTAGCTCTCCCTCGATTAGGGCTATGTCCGTCCAGGTCCGAGAGCCTGTGACGAGGACTCTCAAGGGGACGGAGAGGGACCCGCGTACCCGTCACAGACCGAGGTCCACACGTAGGTCACACGGCCTCTCACGGCTTCTCCTTCAGGAGGAGTGCCAGCCGGTCATGAACCTTGGCGAGGGCCGGAAGCTGCTGACCCTGCCGCCAAGCCGCGTGGACGGCTCCCGATGCCTCGGCCAACAGCTCGATCAGCTCATCTGACCTGAGGTACAGGCAGTACGGGTGCCGGGTGCTCTTTTTGTAGGCCCGCATGCTCAGCCCTCGCCGCCGGTCTCCTGGGCCTCGACCTGTGGACTCTGGATCCCCATGACAGCCATCCATGTGTCGGTGGCCATCTCCTGTGCCAGGGGGGCCGGTACGCCGCCGGCAACGGCCTCCGTGTAAACGGCGCCGGTGACTCGTGCGGACGCGATGGCGTGGGTAGCCCGCTTCTCCAGAAGCTTGGTGTTCAGCTCGTCCTCCAGGCCCTCCACGAGGTCCCCAAAAAGGTCGCCGTCCTTCTGATCGTCCTCGTTCACGCCTTACCCCCTGTGCTCTGAAGTGAGTTGTTGTGTGTCTCGGCGATGTGGATAGCTGTTTCCTCGTCAGTGAAGTTCGCCAATTCGCGGGCACCTTCAGCCGGCGTCCGCTTATCAGCTTCGAGCGTCACGCACCATCCGCCGATTAGGTCGTCTTCCTGGGCACGCCATCGCTGCGTAAGGAAGTTCACGATTGCCCCCACGGGCCCCCCTTAGTGCTTGCTTTCTTCAAGTTCCAGCACGCTTCCCCAGGACCGTCTACCGATTTCCGCATCAGCCGGAATCAACAGGCCCTGTACCGGAAACTGCATGATCCGCACCGCCTCACGAGCCATCTCGCATGCTTCCTTCTCCGGGAAGCTGAAGATCAGTTCATCGTGAATCGGCAGGCGCATGAAGTCATCGAATCCAGCTTCTGAGAGCTTTAGGATTGCCCGAGCCGTTACATCCCGACTTCCACCCTGAATGAAATAGTTCAAGGCCCGGAACCACTTACCGGGGTCAACCGGAAGGCGACGTCCGGTAGCCGTCCACACATATCCCGTCCGCTTAGCCTCCTCTGCAAGACTCTTCCCGAAGGCCCCGACGCCCGGATAGGTCTCGTTGAACGCTTGCAGGACTCGGCGGGCTGTCTCTTCATCAACGTTTGCTTGCTCCATGAGAGCAGCCCAGCCGCCCCCGAACACAGTCAAGAAATTCGCCATCTTGCCGACCTTGCGAATTACCCCGGCTGCATCAGCGGTGATCTGGTGCAGATCTTCACCGTTAAGGAACGCCCTCAACATCGTTGGGTCACGAGAGAAGGCCGCCAGATAGCGAAGCTCCATGTTGGCAAAGTCGACTGTGGCTGTGACGTGACCCTCTTCAGCGAGGAAGGTGTGTCGTACGTAACCGTCACCGGATGGGAACGTCTGCGCCGGGATGCTCCCGGAAATGGACATCCTTGATGTTCTGGCTTGGAGCGAATTAATGCTCGCATGCACCCGGTCTTCCGAGTCACGCCCATTCAACGCTCGCTCAAACCACGTCTTACGCCACTTGCCAGCCTTACGCGACTTGATTACCGCATCGGCCATTGGATGGTTAAGGCCTGACAGTACGTCGTCATCCATAGCCAACTGGCCATTGGGGTGATTCTTGCTGGGCTTGGTTCGCTTCGTGAGCTTGACGCCCAGGGCCTCAAACGCCTCTACAAGCTGCTGTCCCGAGTTGGGGTTCTCGACACCAAATGACTTGGCTACGGTCTCCCATTTCTCCTGTTCGGCAGAAAGCTCAGCACATCGCATCTCCGCATACCCAACGTCAATCAGGTATCCGGTTCTTTCCATCTTGGCCGTGACATGGGCTAGCCGGTGTTCCCAGCCGATCAGTCCCCGCTCTTTCGATCGCCACGGAACAATCTTGTAGAGCAGCTGGAATAGCCTGTACGCCCAAGCCGGATCCATTCCGGCGTACAGCAAATATTCCTCGTCGAACAGGTCGACCAAGGCCCATATTTTGTCTTTGGTGGTCTTGTACCGCTTAGCAATAGCGGTCATGGACCCCTTTACTTCATCGGCCGCCTTCTGGTCGAGGTAGAACCGCACCAGTTCTTCGAGTTTGAGACCCGGCCCAAACTCTTTGACGCCTCTCGGGTCAACTAGGTGAGCAAGAAGGGAGGTGTCCCATGTCTTAGGTGCAAGCTCCTCCATGGGAATGTGCAGACAGGCCTCAACGGCGTGAAGGTCGAAGGTGCCGTTGTGGGCCACCAGCCATCTGAGGCGGCGGAGGGCTGTCCGTACGGCGTCCTCAAAGGCATGCCCTAGTTCAACTGGAATGACCCATGTCTCGGATCCGTTGCCGAATTGAGCAAGCCGGATCCTGAAACCTCTGTCAGAATCCCACCAGTTGAGGCCCGTTGTCTCGGTGTCGAATCCGGCTATCTGGTGCCGGCTGATCCAGTCTTCAAACGCTCTGAGGTCTGCCTCAGCCTCGACCACCCGGATGTCAACCGGGCTCCCTTTGATCTTGTATGAGAGACGCAGCAAATAGCCCCCTTTCTATCCATCCTGTTCGATGAACGACCTACCTATGTATTCGGTGTAAGCGGGAGGGATGCACTCGCGGATTCCCTCACGGCTCATCCACGGGACTCCAAGGTCTTCTCGGGCATCATCGACTCCGACAAAGTTGCCGACATAAATTCCCATCTCGTCGGGCTTGCGTCGGCGGCCCATTTTCGTCTGCCGACGAATATGTTCCGGGTGCTCTGGCTCCTTAAGGTCCCACGCACCTGCCTCGAAGAGGCGATGGCGATAGGTGCGGAGGCCGAAATGGGCGCCACAGAGGAGCACAGGATTTCTCATCTCTGGGGCTGCGCCCATCACGTTCTCGATCACCCACGGAACGCCCACTGCGTTAAGTGCGTCCCGAGTGGGCCCCAAGAGGTCCGGGTGTTCGTTCTTCATGATGCGTTGCGTCCTGCTATATCGTCGGCAGGGCGGGGACGCGTGGATGAAATCAAATTGGTGTCCGTACGCGAGTAGAAACGGAATCGCTTCGTGCTGTACGAACTGGTACGGGTATCGGGGCTGGTGGCCAATGTCCACGCCCACGACCTCAAAACCTGCGTCGCAGTACCCTTTACTTGCTCCTCCCTGGCAGCAGTAAAGGTCGAGCACCTTTAAAATCCCGCAAACCCCTCAAAAATTGCTGCTAGCGCCAGCGCTTGCCATAGAAAAAAGGGGGCCGAGGAAACCTCGGCCCCCTGAGGGACCCTGACTAACCGGCTACCCTTTAGCCGAATTCGCCGGTCTTCTGGTCCTTCCACAGCGGGGAACACTGTTCGGACTTGTCGCGGGAGTTGCAGAACAGGGCGGCCCACGCGCCGTTCTTGCCATTGCCCTCACGGAGGGTTCGGCCGTGCTGGCAGGAGTCGCCGGCGGTAGCGGTCGGAGGCTGCTGCGACTGAGGCTGCACCTTGCCGTTCTGGAAGGTCTTGGGTGCCGCCGCTCCCCCACGAGCGGCGTTACCGCCCCCGGACGGCTTGTGGGCGCCCCGGACGGCCACGGCCGCGTGAGAGGCCAGCTCAACGACACCCTTGTCTGCCAGGGCCTTGATGAGGGCGATGGTGTTGTCCGCCAGTTCCTCGGCCGTGGCTCCGTACACCTTCGGTGTGAGCCACTCGCACTCAAAGCCGGAACCGGCCTTGAGCGTCAGGCCAAGCATGAACTTGTTCGGAGCAGTGGCAATGGACTCGGACATGGGAGCCTCCTTGGGCTGTTCCTTCTCGCCCCACGGGTTGGGGCCGTCAAAGGGGCTGGGAAAATTCAATGGTCCTCCGGGATAGAGCGGGGCAACCGTTATGCGGTCGCCCTTCGTAGGTCGCGGTTCATCTGGCGGGCCAGGGCGTCGACGGCTCGATTGGCCGCTTTGCGCTCGGTGTCGTCTGCTACAGGAAGGCCGTACACATATCGCTTCGTCAAAACGGCCTTGGTCTGCTTTGGCAGCTTGTCGAGAGCGACAGAGGCATCCATGCGTGCCGACATAAGGTTGTCGGTTATCCGCGCCCTCAGAAGGTCATCCCGCTTGCCGAGCAACCGGCCCATCTCTTCGTCGCTGTACACAAGGGTCTCTAGAGCCTGGCGAACTTCCTTCGGCGTGTAGAAGTACTTCCCGTCCTCCAGGTCCCGGGCGTCTCGTTCCGCTGAAGCGAATTGGTTTCCGATCTTCTTGCAGAAGGCATACACAAAGGCCTCTTCGCCCCAGTGGTCTTCGAGCGACTTTTTGCGTTCGTAGGCATTCATGAGAATGTGCTGTTTGACGTCGTCCTTCTCAACAATGCTCCAGTTCAGAGCAATGGATCGAGCGACCTTGTCAGCCACCTCCGCCATGTGGGCCCAGTCGACTTGGGTCATGCTGTTTCTCCCCGCTTTACGAAGCGCCCCCGAGCGCCTCGTGTGATCCGGCCGTACTCCTGCCCTTCCACGACGAACGAGCCATCCCGCCGGATATCAATGGGAACCGGTGTCACTGCCTTCTCCGTGACGTACAGAATCCCGAAGCCGGCCTGCCAATTCGCTACGGCTCCAGGGCCCAGGTATTGGGCGGCTCTGGGATTCATCATGTGCCCGACTTCGAAACCCCATCGCATTCCCCCGAGATGAGAACCGCCCTGCCGTCTGACTCCGAGCCGGTGAGTGTGGCCCATGATCACATTCTTGACGGCCTTGTGGGCGTGTCCGTATGCCGTGGAACCCGCAACCGCGGATATCCCTTT
Source organism: Streptomyces vulcanius (assembly GCF_042653945.1). NCBI lineage: Bacteria > Bacillati > Actinomycetota > Actinomycetes > Kitasatosporales > Streptomycetaceae > Streptomyces > Streptomyces vulcanius. The sequence goes on from NZ_JBHSFK010000012.1 coordinate 50,064, forward strand.
GATCTCGTGTCCGTGCAGAAGAACCGTGTCAGGACCGACCGAATGGAAGGGCGGAGTTAGCTCGATTCCGAATGAGTCGAACTCCAGCAACCTGGAGAAGTGGAAGTCGTCGGCGTACTCTGCCAGGGCTGGAGCTTTGGTGGACAGGTACGTGCGCGGCCGAAGGTCGTGGTTGCCTTCCAAGATTCCGAAGGGGCCGTCGTAGACGGCGCGGATCGGCTCCAGGACGCGCTTCTTCGTGACTTCCGAATCGCTACGTACCTGCTGCCGGTATTCGTAGCGTGTGCCTTCATTCCACCGGCTTGGGGTTTCGTAATCGTTGAGATCGCCGATCTGGTACAGCTCGTCCGGTTGCCGTTCGCCGATGAAGTGGATGACGTTCTTGAGTGCCTTCGGATCGTGATAGGGGACCTGAAGGTCACTGATAACTACGACTGTCTTCAAATGGTTTCCCCCGTAGCCTTTGCGTACGCCTCGCCCCAGGGAACTCCTCCGTCCTGCATGAACTGAAAGGCACGAAGCTTGTTGGCCGTAGAGCGAGATACGCCTTCGATTACTTCCCTCACCATCTGTATGGCCGTCTTGCCTTCGTGCTGCATCAGCTCTTTCAGAGGGACGCCCAAACGGTGAAGTACGACGCCCACAGCGCATCCTGCGCCTACAGGACTGCGGTCCTCGTCTACGTGCACGTAGAAGCACGCCCCGCCGGATCCGGCCATGTATTCCGGCGCCGAATAGGTGTACTCGGGGCGCTCGGAGACAACAGCCCTGAGTGTTTCCATCACCTTGGCGTCAGTCGTGGTGATCACTTGGCGTTTCCTACCTTCTATGTGAGTGTGTAGTTCAAAGACCTATCCTTTCCCGGAGAGCCTTCGGGCCCTCAAGCAGGAAGGTGGAGTTGCTGTCCTGGTTCCCCGCCATTTCGATGATCTTGGCGTTGGGCATCTGCGCTGCCAGCGATTCCATGAACTTGAATCCGGCGGCATCCTCAGATATGAGGTAGACGGTCTGATAGCCCAGCAGAGCCGGTGACCAGTAGTCCCGCCATGTCCCAGTCCCCGGAGCCCCGATCCCGGGGACGCCTGCGGCCTCCCATGTCATGGCGTCGAATTCGCCTTCAACCACTACCAGGACCGGTGAAGGGCGGATGAGTGCCGGCGTGTTGAAAAGTCTTGGTGGATCACCGGGCAGGGTCAGGTATTTCCCGGTCTTGGAGTGGAATTCCGAGTGCCGCTCTTTCTGTCCGGTCTCGAAGAAATACCGGCCGTCCGCATCCTTGACGCACTTGTCGGCAATGCAGCGAAACCGGACCGTGGCAACGCTGTCTTCTCCGCCTGCCGGCCGTAGGTAGGGGATGGCCAGATGCCCCGCGTAGCGCTCATGCCCAGGTATCGCCGAAGCGACGAACCCCAGGCCGAAACTTGGTGCCACGTCGTCCAGGCCCCGAGCCTTGACGTACTTCTGGGCGGGACTCCCCTGATACATCTCGTGGTATGTGCGGGCTATCTGGACGGAGTTCTTGATGCGCAAATTCTTTGGCTTCAAGGAAGCCACAGTTCTTCTCCCTCATGATGACCGCGTAGGAGTCCTCCGAGAGGTTGCAGCCGAAGCAGTTCCAGCGGTTTCGGTCCAGGTCCACCGACGCTGAGGGGTTTGAGTCCGGGTGGTCAGGCAGAGGGCAGGGAATCTTGACCCTGCCCTCTGCCTTCGCTGTTTCAAACCCGTAGAAGTGGCGGAGAACCATTGCTATCGACGGTTTCGATTCGGTCGCCATCGGGTCTGCCCCTCGGCTCCTCTGTCCGGAGCCCTCTAGCCCTAGAAGGCCGGGTAAGAGCTGATCTTCGGGCTGTTGGTCAGCCGAAGGGAGCCACTCAGGTGGGCCTGAAACGTGGGCTTCACGCCGGCGGCGTTGAGGGCGTAGTACACCTTGTCGGCAAACTTGCGCGGGCTGCTGACCCGATCGCCCTGGAGGTTTCCGGTGAGGGTGAGGACGATCTCTGCCTCTTCCGGGGTCAGCGTGAGAGTGATGCCCTTGACAACGGTCTCGGTGATCTTCTTCGCATCAGCCATGGTTGTTCTCCTTGTCGAAGGTGTGTCTAGGTCCGAGGACTTTCCAAGCCGGATAGTCCTCCAGGTAATTGGCCGCCCGCCGTAGAATTTCTGGGCGGTCCCTGGCTCCCCGTGCGAGGAGCTGCGAGTTGCAGCGGGCACAAAGAAGGCCGCGAACCGCCTCTGTCCGATGACAGTGGTCCACGGCCAAATTTGTTCTGCGTGTCTCCTGACAGATTGCGCACCGTCCGCCCTGGAAGTCCAAGAGTTTTCGGTATTCCTCGGCAGTGAGGCCGTAGGTGTTCAGGATTCTCGCGTTTCTTGTCGCCGCCCGCCTTGATGACTTGCGGCAGGAAGAACAGGTCTTACCCCGAGGAGTGAAGAACTTGTCGGCCCTGTTCTTACCGCACTTCCGGCACTGCCGGTACCCTTTTCTGGGCTCGGCCATCAGCCTCCCGATCTCAACGCCCTTTCCAGCCGCGCCATATCCTTGAGCTGAGCGCTTTCGTCAACCATCAGAAACAGATTGAAGAGCGGGACGGCCGCCAGTAGGCCCCGTGAGGGGACGCTGAACACCGCCGTCTTTACACCCCCCGTGGCGGCCTTCGTAAGAAATCGGGCCAGCTTGTGAAGGTGCAGAGCCCTCGGATTCGTCACCGTGACTACGACGGCCGCACCATCGGTGTCGACGTCGGAGAGGTCGAGGTCCGGAAATTTTTCGGCAAGGTCGAAGCCGAATTCCCGAGTTGTTTCGAACCCGCCGGTATGTCTCTTGCCGGCCCTCATCTCCGGTTCCGTGCATCCGATGCCCATCGTTCCTCCCCAGTTGCCCGAAACTCAAGTGACTTTTAGACGAGGGCCGACAGGTCTTCGTCAATCTCTTCCAACCGAAGGTTGCCGCGGTTCAGCCGGAAGCTGGCAAACGTGTTTCCACTCGAATCCTCGAACCCGTCCCTGTTCTTCACCGGACTCACATGGAGGACACGACTACTCATGCCGTCGATCTCCTTGTGAATAGTGAGGATAAGATTCGGAACCCGGCTAATCTGCCCCTTTACCCCGGAGAGGGGGATCGGGCTCAGGCCGTCCGCGAATTCGCCCTTTACATGGTGCAGGCCTAGCACATGCGCGTTGGTGACCCTTGCCATCTCGGAGAGGTATTCACAGAGCCCCTCAAGGCCGAATGTGTACGCCTCCGCGTCACCCACCGTCCCCGTGTCCACGTTCGTGATGTTGTCCACGATGATGAGGTGAGGACTGATGTTGTAGACCTCGTAATAGCACAGGAGGTCTCGCTCAATTTCGCTTGGCTTGGGCCGCGCGTCGAAGTTGTATCGCATCCACCAGCGAGCCCCCAGCAATTTTTCGTAGGCGCTGAAGTTGCCGTCGAGAAGGGCGTGCTTAACGGCCTTTACATCCTCGCCGGTAATCATGGCAGTGGCTCGTGCCGTCTGGGTCGCTGCGGAGGAGTCTGCCGAGAAGTAGAAGACGGGCATGTTTCCCTGCGTCGCCAGCATGGCGGCGAACAGCGATTTACCTGTGCCGGGCCCTGCGACGACCAACGAAAACTCGGCCCGCCTGAACTCAACCTCAAGTCGTGAGAGGCTCTTGAAGCTGTGGGGGATCGGCTCCCCTGCCGCACCTCGAATATCTACTGACTGAACCAGTGAGTACACCGTGTCCCCTCCTTTCTGTACCAACCAACCACATCACCGCAACCTCACTTCCAAGGGATAAAAAAAGCCGCCTGATCAGCGGTCGATCTCCTCGGAGCATATGACGGCGACACCGTCACCGCAACATCACGGCTACCTCCTTTTGAAGGTGCAGGCACGCGCAACGTCACAGAAACGGCAACTAAATCCAGGATTGGGAGGGAAGTCCCCTCGTTTTACTCCTTCATCCATTTTTGCGTACTTCTGACCCACTTCATCCTCTGAGACCGTCGAAAGGTCAAGAGGTCGGGACAGGGCGCCCTTCTTGGCCATGTACCAATCTCCCTTGCGGACTTTCAGCCCAAGAGCCTTGCGCACAAGGACCGCGTACGTCTCCAGCTGGAGCCGGCTCCTGGTGCTGCCGGTCTTGAGGTCCCTGATCCTCACCGATTCGTCCGGCTCATTGACCAGTTGGTCAATGATGCCTTGCACTTCCACCCCACCGATGTTGGCCTGTAGACGCAACTCGATTCCAGGTCGGCCGTCGGCGTCCTTCCAGAGTCGCGGACCGTGGTCCTTGGCCCACTCCACATAGGCGCCGGTCTGGGCACGGCCCAGGACGTAGCGGGCCTCAATGTCAGTACCGCCGTCCGGCCCGGCCGTCAACCAGTTATTCAGATCCGGCTCCCTCGCCAGCTCCTTCCTCGCTCGGGCCGAATAGTCCTCGCTGAACAGCTCGACTGTGGAATCTCCATTAAGGCGTCTGCCTTCCAGCTCGAACACCTCGATGGCAGAGTGGAAGGCAGTGCCCTGTAGAGACCAAGCAGCCGGGCTAGGGGTAACCCCCTCGACCCGGCGTAGGTAGTAGGCCCATGCGCATTTGTCTAGGTACTGCTCCGCTTGCGAGACGGAACGCGTCATGGTGCGTATTCGGTTGTATCGATCAGACAAAAACTGTCCTCCTAGGTCTGCCGTCCGGGCATGCGGGGTGGACGACGTGGACTTCGAACCAGCTTGACATTGCTAAGGCCGGATGAGGCCTCAGCCAGGTCGTGGACTCCAGGATTCGAGCGCGCCAGGGCTCCCCAACTTCAGCACCAAGTTTCTCCAGCGCTTCTATGTCCTCAGGGAACATGCAATCGGTCTCCACCACAACGAAATAAACACCGACCCGACGTGCCACAATTCGCGTGATGATCAGGCACTCAGAGTGGTATACGTCCACACTCTCTACGATCTGCGCCGCGTGAATCACCTTGCTCGCCTGCTCGCGCGTAGACCAGCTGGACGCGACCCCCCTTCGCATATCAGCAGCACCCCCCTGCTCGAACGCTCTCGAACGCCCGTACGAGCGTTCTGCCGATCGACTGTAACCAAGAGTGGTCGGAACTCATGACTCCTTTTTGGTGTGACTCATGTCACAGCTTCACAAGTCCTTCACGGTGCAACCAAAAACGGCCCGGACAGGTCGACCTGCCGGGCCTTGTCTTGCCTGCTCCTGCCACGCCTCTCAGGCGGCTCTCAGGACGGTGCCAACTACCAGAATCCGGGGCTCAACTCGCAATCCCCCGGCCTCCCTCTTGGGCGGGCGCCCCCTCTGCCGGTGACTGACAGTCCACGAAGAGTGTCGCCCGAGGGTCGTCCTCCCTGATGCGCGTCGGCCAGCGGACCACAAGGTTGCCGTCGCGGTCCTCCCTCGGCACGTAAGCGAAGCCGACGTCGTCCTGGAGTGCCAGGACGTAACCGCTGCGGACCTTGTTCAAAAACGCCCGCAGGTCGAGTTCCGCCCGCTCAGAGAGCTTTTCTCCCATGCGTTTCTGAAGGAAGTATCTGAGGCCTCGGAAAGGTGCCTGGTTTGTCAGTCTGCGCTTGTCCGGATGACGGGCTATGTCCCAGGGCAATGCCGAGGACACAGGACTTCCCGGCCCTTTCAGGCTGATTCCCATGCGGTTGAATCGGTTGTAAACCGCCGAGGGACCCACGTTGTACCGTGCGGCAATCGCCTCGCCATTAAAACCAGCGGAAAGCAGCTTGCGCAATTCGAGATCACTTTCAGGAAGTGCACCCACTGATATCTTTCCTTCGTTTATTACTGGTCCCCAGTTCGCTACCTGGTCCCGCTACTCGGTGACTGAACAAGGGAACGTTACTCGTACCTTACTTAACGTTCAAGATGGCGCTCAGCCCCATTCCTGACGGTGTGACCTACGTCTCACTGACAGTCCATGGCGTCCGCCAGGACGCCTCAGGACGCCTACATACCTAGTGAGAGAACACAACAGGAGGAGACCCTGAGACTACCTACTCGGCAACAATAATAAACAGAAACAAACCTACCCGTCTGTTTCTGTGGTTAGCCGTTTGAGTCTGCTGAGTCTCCTCTCAAGCAACCTCGTGGACCTCCCAGTAGGGGAGTCCTGAGACATCGGCCCCGGCGCCAGATCAGCAACCGCCGGGGCCGCCACGACTCATCCAGCACCAGCCCAGGCAGCGGGCCAACGCAAGGGACTGCCACGTCCCGGCCACACAACGGAGGTGGGAACGATGCCACGTGCCGCCTCCATCTGCTACGTCCGAGGGTGCCCCAAAAGGACGGTGTACCGGGGCCGATGCCCCAAGCACGCTCCACCGGCCTGGGAGACCACCAGCGCCCGGAACACGGTCAGAGGACCCGAGCAACGTGCGTGGGACCGCGTAATCCGACCCCGTGTGCTGGTTCGGGACGGCTTCGCGTGCTCCCTCTGCGGAGCCCGTGAGCGCCTGGAGGTCGATCACGTGGTCCCCGTGGCACGTGGGGGCGCCTGGACGCTGGAGAACGCTCAGACACTATGCCAGGACTGTCACGCAGCGAAGTCCGCCCGCGACCGCCGGCAGAAGTAGCGACCCCCCGCTCAGCAGCGAGGAGCGTCGTCTTGGAGCACCAAGGTCGCGGGTCCGACTCCAGCAAGGTCGGCTAGGAGTCATGACGGCACGACTCCTACACCTAAACTCGCCTGTCCGCGATTCCCGATTCGGCGATAAGGAATCGGCCTTGGCGTGTAGCTCAATGGGCAGAGCAGCGGACTGTTAATCCGTGAGTTGCTGGTTCGAGTCCAGCCACGTCAGCCAAGAGGGTTCCCGACGCTACGGGATGAGAAAGCAAAGCGGGCTGAGCGCCCCGCCCTCTTAGAAGTGGGGTAGCTCCCCTGTCTCTGAAACTCCCCCCGATCAGGGGACAGAAGGGACGCGCGTTTCGTCTAATGGGCACAGGACTCCTCCCCTTCCGGGAGGTAACGCGGGTTCGAATCCCGCAACGCGCCCACCTTCTCTGTTAGTGCAATTGGCAGCACACCGGGCCCTGGACCCGGAGGTTGAGGTTCGAGTCCTTAACAGAGAGCATTTGTGACTGCTCGCTCCTGCCTTTAGGTCGGCATTGAGAGGCATGCCGCAGTCACCCCACCGTGCTCATCCGAGGTGGCTCAGGTAAACGCCTGAGGAAATCGGTGCAGCCCTACAACGTCATCTCGACCATGGCGGTAGGGCCCTCTGGCTATAGCTCAGTTGGGAGAGCGCTCGCTTTGGGAGCGAGAGGCCGCAGGTTCGTGACCTGCTAGCTAGACCACCACCAGGCCCCCGCTGAGGGGCCTTAGTTGTTGTTACTACACGGGGGTTGATGCAGGGATGCATGAGGACGACCAGACCCAGGACCACCAGGCCCAGGACGGCCCGCGCATGCGGGACGCTGCGGAGCCCAACCGGGCTAGCAGACAACGGGGTTGGCGGCAGGAGGCCTTGTGGGAACTCAACGATCTTGCGGACCTGTACCCAGACCTTCCGGCGGTGAGGCTGTGACGAGAGGGCCAGCGCCGAAGCCCAACGCCGCCAGACGCAACGTCCACGAGCACGCCCAGGAGCTGGGGGCGGACACGCAGCCCGGTCGCGAACTCCCCCGGGTCCTCGGGATCACCACAGGGGGCGCTAAACGCTTCTGGAAGACGTGGAGTCAGTCACCTCAGTCCGCGTCGTGGGTCGAAACAGACTGGGCCGAGCTGGAAATCACAACCAAGCTGGTCGACGAGTTTTTCAAGGGCGACACCAAAGTAGCCGGGGAGATTCGTCAGAGGGTGGCCAAGTGGGGCGCCACGGTCGAGGACCGCAACAGACTGCGCATGAAGATCGAGGACCCCGAGGACGAGTCCGACAAGGACGCGCCGGCAGGGAGTCCCCCAGAAAATCGGATCACTGACGACGAGCTTTACCGGATGCTCAGCGAATAACTGAATGGTGGTGAGGCCCCTGTGCAGACAGGAAACCTCCCGCCGGGTGTCCCGAAGACCAATGAGTCACTGGGATACCGGATCATCGAATGGGCTCAGACCTACATTGTCCAGCCCGACGGAGACAGCGCCGGTCAGCCCTGGAAGTTCACTCCTGAGCAACTCCGCTTCGTACTTTGGTTCTATGCGCTGAACCGTGATGGGACCTGGCAGTACTCAGCCGCCACACTAAGACGTGCTAAGGGCTGGGGGAAGACACCGCTCCTTGCTGCTCTGGCCATCGTGGAATTCCTCGGGCCCTGTCGTTTCTCCCACTGGGATGCCTTCGGGCTCCCTGTTGGTAAGCCCGTACCGCTTCCCGTCGTCCAGATCGGTGCTACGTCGCTTGATCAGACGGAACAGACCATGGATATGGTCCGGGCGATGCTGGCCGAGTCTCCGGCAGAGGTCGTGTACGGCCTGGATATCGGCAAGACGATCGTTCAGTTCAAGTCTGGCAAGCCCGGAAGCATCCGCCCAAAGGCCACCGCGGGGCGTACTAACGAAGGAAATCGACCATCGTTTTGTCTGATGGACGAATGCCATCACTGGGTCAGCTCCAACGGGGGCCCAGAATTCTTCCAGACTCTAAAACGGAATATCGAAAAGACCACCAAGGCCGGTAGCCGTTGGGTCTCTACGACAAATGCCTACAACCCGTCCGAGGACTCCGTAGCCCAGATCATCCATGAGTCCGAAATGGTGGCTCAGGGGTATTGGCTGTATGACTGCCTTGAGGGCGGGATAGACCCGGAGGGCATCCGGATTGAGCATCTTGTTCGCCAGGCGCTCATAGAGGCATACGGAGATGCCTCCTGGGCTGACATTGACGGCCTGACGAGAACGATCCTCCACGACCGTACGACGCCCGACAGCACCTATTTCCGGTTCTTCTTCAACCAGATTGCCGAATCTTCTGGCGGCTGGATGAGTAAGAGCGAGTGGGACGCATGTCTTGTTGACGACGATGACCCGATCTTGCCGGGCGATCAAATAGCAATTGGATTTGACGGGAGTATCCGGGGAGACTCAACAGGGCTCGTGGGCGCCCGTTTGAGGGACGCCAAGGTATTTGTCATCGACGTGTGGGAGCGTCCGGAGAACGCCCACGATGACTGGGAGATTGACGTTCTCTCGGTCGAGGCCGCTGTAGCGGAAGCCTTCCGGACGTATCGAGTCGAGTGGATGTATTGCGATCCGCCTTACTGGCAGGAGGCCATTGGGCGGTGGGCGATCGAGTTCGGCGATGACTATGTCTATGAGTTCTGGACGAACAAGCCAACTCGGATGGTCCAGGCTGTCGAGCGCTTCCGAAGTGCCGTCACTGTCGGGGATCTCAAGCACGAAAACGATCCGAAGCTGAGCCGGCACGTCCTCAACGCCCAGGCACGCGAAGTTCCTCAAGGAATTCTCATTCAGAAGGACTCACCGCGGTCGAAGCGAAAGATTGACCTAGCTATTTGTGCAGTTCTCGCACTGGAGGCAAGAGCCGATGCCATCGCAGATGGACGTCTCAAGATACGCAGGAGCCGCGTAGTGGGCTTCTAAGGAGGCCCGCCTATGATCGTTCCCCCAGGTAGCCATACCGCTTTCATCGGTAAACCCGAGACTCCTGAGCAGTGGCTCATGTACCTCTACGGAAAGGTTCCGGGCCCCGTTCACCAGTCGCAGGAGTTCTCTCGCTACTACGAGGGAGACCAGCAGAAGCTTGCTTTCTCTCAGATGCGCTACAAGGCCGCGTTTGCCAGCGTATTCCAGCAGTGGCGGGACAACTTTTGCGGGACCATCATCGACGCCACGAACGAGCGCCTTCACGTCGACAGCTTCCGGATTCCCGGAGAGGACGATGGAAAGGACGCCCGGCGGTTCTGGCAGCGCTCGTCCATGGATTCCTACTCGACATCCGTCCACCTTGAGTCCCTGATCACCGGGATCTCCTATGTGGTGGTCTGGGCCGACGCCAGAGGCGAGCCGACCATCACACCCGTGCCGGGTCACCGCATGGCCGTCTGCTACAAGCCGGGCTCCCTCTGGGAGCTGGAGGCAGCGGCCCGCTTCGAGGTGGACCCTTGGGGCCGGCAGCAGGTGACCTTGTGGACCGAAGAGTACGTCTACGAGGTCGCGTACGGTACGACCGAATGGGACAAGGGCGAGACCAAGCCCAATCCGCTGAAGACCGTTCCAGTGGTGCCTTTTGAGAACCGGTCCCGGCTCGACATGGAGCCGACTTCGGATCTGGTGAACTGCATTCCAATCCAGGATGCCATCAACAAGATCACCATGGATGCCCTCACGGCAAGTGAGATGGCTGCTTACCCCCAGCGATGGGTCACAGGGCTTGAGATTCAGGAAGACGAGAACGGCAACCCGCTTGCCCCGTTCAATGTCGGTCTTGACAAACTCCTTCAAGCCGAGGACCCCCAGTCTCGATTCGGGTCCTTCGAGCCCGCCAGTTTGGCGAACTATGTAGCCCTGGTCGATATGCTCGTCCAGCACCTGGCAACTGTATCCAGGGTCCCGAGTCATTATTTCTTGGTCAACTCCTCCAACACTCCCTCGGGCGAGGCCATCATTTCGGCGGAAGCCGGTCTAGTGGCCAAGGTCCGAGAGCGGATGCTTCATTTCGGTGAAGCCTGGGAGAGGGTCATCAGGCTTTGTTTCGCGGTGATGGGCGACAAGCGCCGAGACGCCTTCGAAATGGAGACGCGTTGGTGCGATCCTGAGTACCGCACTGAAGCCCAGCACATCGACGCGCTGCTGAAATTGAAGCAGCTCGACGTTCCCCTTGAGTTCCTGTGGGTCCAGGCGGGTTTCACCTCCGCCCAGATATCTGACTTCCGCGAAATGCGTAAGCAGGATGCGAAGGCACAGGCGGAGATTCAGAAGCTTCTCCCGCAGCCTGAGCCACAGGCCTCCATCAAGCCCCCTCAGGGCAACTCCGGCAATGCCAACCGGAAGATACATGAGGTTAAGCCGTGACCCGCCGAAATGGCATGGGTCCCTTCCGAAATGGAATCACGTATGACGACTCCGATTGATCCTGCCCAGCCTGTCACTCCTCCGTCTACCGAGGGAAATCCTCCTTCGACGGCTCCGATCACACCTCCTTCGACTTCCGACGTCGAGGCGCTTCAGGCAGAAGTCGAGAAGTGGAAGAACCTTTCCCGCACCAACGAGCGGCGTTGGAACGACAGCAGCGCGGAGCTTCAGCAGCTCCAGGCGAACCAGGAGGCCGCCGTGGAGGCCGCCCGCACCGAGGGCCGGACCTCTGTCCTTGGGGAGGTCTCCACTGAGCTGGTCACGGCAGAGCTTCAGCTCCAGGCCGTCAAGGCCGGTGCCGAACTCCCAGACCTGTCCTTCCTCGACCTGTCCCGGTTCAAGGGCGACAACGAGCGCCCCAACTCGGACACCGTAAAGGCCTTCGTCGAGTCTCTCCCCCAGACTTCCGCCGGTTCCGGCTTCCCTCACATCGCGGGCGCCGGCCACAACCGGGGCGGGAACGGAACCTTCAGCAGCTTGAATCCGAACGAACTCGCTGACTACATCTCCGGCGATTCTTTCCTCTAGACCTCCACCTCTTTCGCACAGCCCTCCATCTGGGGGGCTTTTTTTATGCCCTCTTGGAGGCTGAATGCCAACTCAGCATCACTTTAACCTTGACCCGGTTCAGGTCACTATTGCGGCTCTGGGCATTCTCGACCGGCAGCTCACCCTTGGTGGCATCCCTGCCCGGTACTCGGAACTCAACTTCACCGGCGGTGTGGGTGACGTCATCAACGTCAACCGGGAGAGCCGGGGTATTCCGGTCCAGGAGTCGGGTATTTCCTCGCCGATTACCAACCCGATCACGGGTGATAAGAACGTTTTCGCTGCGGCTTCCGACCGTCCGCTTCCGAGCGCCGACCGCCGCGCGCCAAACGGATTTGTCAACGAAACTCGGTTCCCCGTTCAGCTGACCACCTTGGCGCAGAATGCTACCGCCCTGGGGATGGAGCAGGTGGCTTTCGACCTCAAGCGCTTCGGTGCTCAGGTTCTCACGAAGCTTACCCGTGGCTTTGCCGAGTACTTCGATGACACGATCGCCGCCTTTATCAAGGCCAACATCAACCGATCCAGCCTTACGGCTGCGCAGAAGAACGCGGTTGGCGGTGACGTCGCAGTGTCCATACCGAAGGCTGACGGCACTTCGGCCAACCTCACTCAGCGGGCTCTCTCTATTCGCACCTCGCTGGTCGATGCCCGGATGGCTCTCGGCATTGCCGGAGTCCCCGTCTCTGAGCGTTACCTCATCTGCGGGCCAGAGGTCGAGGCGATCCTTCTCAAGGATCCCGAGTTCGTTGCCGTGGACTATTCGGGCGACACGAACGCCCTTCGTCGGGCGACCATCGGACGTATCTACACCTTCGATATCGTGCCGCACAACTCCTTTGGTCTGGAGATGTACGTCTTCCACAAGTCGGCAATGCTTCTCGCGTCGGCCTGCCCGGCCCTGCCGATGGGCGCGGTTACCGGCTCCGTTCAGAATATCAACGGAATCGCCACGCGAATGCTGGTCGACTACGACTACGGGAAGAAGATGGACACCATCGGCCTGGACACCATGTACGGTCTCGCGACCGTCAAGGAGGATCCCGATTACGCGGTTCGAGGGACAGTCATCGGCGAGAAGTTCATTCGCGGTCTGAAGATTTCCATCACGGAAACCGCTTCTTCCGGTAGCTGATTTCTCTGCCCTTTGGGGGGTCTAATGCCTCTGGCTACCATTGAGGATGTGGCCGTCCGTCTCGGGCAGCCCATCTCTCCGGATCAACTCTCTCGCGTCTCCGCCTTTCTTGATGACGTCACAGGTCTGATGGAGGACCACTGTGGGCGGGACCTGGACCGGCGCCTTGACCGGGCCCTAGAGGTGCTGGCGAACGGCAGCCGTTCCCTCCGGGTTCCCCCGCGCTATCAGACCTTCCTCTCCGTCTCGGCCGTCGAGGTCGACGGCCAGGCCGTGACCGGATGGGCCTTCAACGGCAGGCAGCTCACTCTTGACTCCCCCGCCGGCTGGCCGGTCGGCCCGGTCACCCTCTGGGCGTCCTGGGGCTTCCCGTCGCCTCCGGCTTCCCTCAGAGCCCTCGCTTGTAGTGAGGTCATACGCTGGCTTGCCCTCTCCCCCGGCATCCAGTCAGAGAAGGTCGGAGAGGTCGAGGTGACCTTCTCCGGCGCGTCGAGTACACAGACGCTCTCCGCCCTCACCAGGTCGGCCCTCAAGCCGTACCGACGGCGTGCGGTCGGAACTCTCTCCCTCCGGAGGGAGGGGCCGCATGGTTTCGGCTACTGACCCTGTCGAGGTCTGGCGCACGGCGGCCAGGAGCCGGAGCGCCTACACGTCCCGGCTGGACTGGGACCAGGCCGTCAAGGTGTGGGAGGGGCTCGGAGACGTCCAGCCGGACAGGTCTTACGAGTCGTACACCCCGTCCCGGGATATCTCTCAAGAGCGGCGCATCGTCTTCCTGCCCATCACGGCAGACGTCACCGAACAGGATCGACTTCTCATTGAGGGGCAGTTCTTTGAAGTGGACGGCAGGCCCGAGCGTCATACCAAGACTTCCCGCCGGCACATCCGCCTGATTGCCTGGCGGTCCTTGCGATGACAACGCCAAGGGTGAAGGTCACTCTTCGTAAGGGCTGGGAAAGAGAGGTCTACTCGTCCCTTGGCACGAGAGACCTGATCCGGCTGGCCGTGGCGCGGGTCGAGGCTTATGCCAAGGGCGATACCCCGCGACGCGGGACGGGACGCCGGACTTCATGGAACTCCATCCGCAATCAGATCGGCTCCGTAACCGCCATGGACAAGGACGGCTGGTACGGAGGCGTTTACACCGAGGCGAATGACCGGGCCCGGCACGCCATGCTTGTTGAGCGGGGATTCACAGACCGTTCCGGCCGGAGGCACCCCGGGCGCCGTTGGCTCAAGCGGGCTCTGCTGAAGGGGAGGACTGAGTGAAACTCGACCCTGTGGAAGTCCTGGTGCAATTCCTCAGAGAGCAGCCCGATATCCCCGCCGGCTCCCCCATCGGCGACATGACGGAACATCGGGCCGGTGAGACCTGCGTCTACCTAGAGCACTCGGGCGGTTATCGAGTAGTAAGGGACTCCGAGGACTGCGCGCACGTCGAGTACGACGTTTACGACCTGGACCGCAAGGCCTGTGTTGATCTGGCGTTCCTTGTCAGGGAAAAGCTTCTAGAGGACCTGCCCGGTAGGGCTGTTGCCGGTGCGCTCGTGCTCGACGTGGAGGACGTCGCCATCCCCTCCTACTACCCGGATGACTCCTCCCGAGAACACATGTACGGCGGAGAAGTCGCCGTCTTCTACACCTCCGCCTAATTTCTCCCTGATCCGCCCCCCCTCCACTTCTGGGGGGCTCTTTTATGCCCTAGGAGGCCCTATGGCCAATAACCCCAAAAAGATTCGCTTTGCCCCCAACGGGGCTATCTATATCGCCCCCGCACCTGTCCAGGGAGGTACCGGGGGCACTGTTCCGCCGATCGATCTGGGATCCACCCAGACAGCGCCGACCGGATACACGGCCGTCGGCTACGTCGACGAGGCAGGCGTAACACTGACACCCGCCCTTCAGACTCAGCCGGTAAACGCGTGGCAGAGCGCAGTGCCGGTTTTGTACAACGTCCAGTCTGCGTCGTTCTCCGTGAAGGCGACTTTGCAGGAGACCAACGAACTCACGACTGAGCTTTTCTGGGGTTCCGAGTGGGTTGAGACTTCCACCGGGTCCGGAGTTTTCAAGCTGGATCTTTCCAGCAACCCGGACCTCAGGGAAATCAGTCTCGTTGTCGACTGGAACCAGGACGCCATCCGGTACCGGTGCGTAATTCCGCGCGCCATGATTTCCGACCGCGGGGCCATCCAGCTCAACCGAACGGAAAACGGAAAGTACGAGCTGACGATTGAGGCCATGGATTTTGACGGATCTCTCGGCTACGTCCTCACGAACGACGACATTACCGATACACCGTAGGCAGTGCACCGAACCGGGGCGGGGCCGCAGCCCCCGGATCATTCCCTCTCACCCGTTCCTCAGGAGACCACATGACCGCTGAAAACACGCCTGCACGTAAAACAACCTCCCGCAAGCCTTCAGCCCCCAAGGCGGCCAAGGCCGAGGCGCTCAATGAAGAGATCTCGTTCGAGCATGCGGGCATCGAGTTCACGTTCCCTGCCGACCCCAAGAAGCTTCCTCTCACCCTCCTCATGACGGACGACGAGATCGAGGCGACTCGCATTGTTCTCGGTGAGCGACAGTTCACGGAATATCTGGCTACCAATCCGACGATTGAGGACTTCGGGATTCTCGTTGACAAGATGAGTGAGGCCCGCGGCCGGGAAGCCGGCTCGGGAAACTGATGGCAGTCGCCCGTGTCATCCGAGAATTCCACGACGAACTTGAAGCCGATCTACTGGAATTCTTCGGCGTCGATCTGCTCGACGTTTGGCGCGGGCGACTCTCTCTCCGCCGGGTAGGCGTTCTCATTGACTCACTCATGAGGAAGAACGGCCGAAGCGCCCTGCTGATGGCCATGGATGAGCGTTCTTCCTGGTCCGATACGGACTATCTCCTTGCTCGGGTCAGCGACGCCCTTGAGCTGTCCAACTTCCTGTTCATCAGGGCTCACGCCGATAAATCCGATGACCTTGAAATCCCGATTCCCATTGCCAGGCCCGGAGAGCCGGAGCCTGAGCCGCACCAGCCCGAGACGCAAAATGACTTCGCCACCGGCGAAGAACTGTCGAGCTTCCTCGGGCGGATGAATTCGCTTTAGGAGGCTCCATGGCGAGTGAACGCGGGCCTATCAAGGTCGGTTCAGGTTACGTCGAAATCGTCCCCAAAGTTCTGTCCAGGGACATGGCGGAACTTCGCGGGAAGATCACCTCTGAGCTTGGCAAGATCGGTGTAGCGGCTTCCAACGAAATGACCCAGGCCGTCAGCAAGGGCCTCGCCAGTCTCCCAGGGGAAGTCCAGAAGCAGGCCCGAAAGGCCAAGCAGGCTGTTGAGTCGGAAGCCAAGGACTCTGCCGAGACGATTGCAGAACTGGAAAGGTTCGTCACCAAGCAGTATGGCGAGCAGTCCAAGAAACGGCTTCAGGAACTCCGCGAGTTCTACGCCCGGTATGAGGGGATGACCGAGGAGGCATCCGCGACGACCCGTCAGGCCCTGCGGGAGACGGTCCGCCAGGAGGAGCGCGCTGCCAGGGACCGCGTCACGGCCGAGCGGGACCGGGTACGGCAGTCCGAGCGCCTGGCCCGCCAGCAGACCACCGATCAGCAGCGCGAGCTACAGCGGCAGACACAGGCGGCCCGTGAGGCAGCTCGGCAGCAGGCTGCCGCTCAACGGGCTGCGGTCCAGGCGCAGATAGCCGAGATCCGGGCTCAGGCGACCGTGCAGCGGCAGGCCATTCAGCAGCAGATCAGCGACCAGCAGAGAGCCATGCTCCAGCACCGCACGAGCATCCAGACCCTCCGCCGGTCGATTGCTGACGCCAATACGGCTCAGGCTTCCATGTTCAAGCGGACTCAGACCGGTCTCAAGAACATGGGCACTTGGTTTCACGAGCTTGGTACGAGCATCACCGAAGCCGGCAACCTCCTCGCAACCAAGTTCATTGCACCTCTGGCCATAGCGGGTACCGCCCTTACTGCTGTCGGTGTCACGAACGCAGATAAGCGCCTCCTCGGTCAGCTCGGTCTGACGTCTGCCGGCGTCTCCCAGAGCGAGTCTGCCAAGCAGATGAGCGCCATTCAGAAGTACGCCATCGACACCCCCTACAGCATTGACGTCATGCACGAGTACCAGATGCGTCTCATCCGCTCTGTAGCAGGTGCAGACAAGGACTGGTATTCGAAGAATCCTGTTACCCGCACTACTGCCGCGAACAAGGCGGCCGACAAGACAACCGACCTCATCATGTCCGTTGGTGACTCGATGGCGCGTGCGGGAAATCTCGACCCTGAGATGTTCCGCCGGGCCATGTACGCCGTGGACATGATTATGGACATGGACCGGGCTCCGACCCGGAGCCTTAAGCAGCTTGCGGCCGCATCCGGTATGCCTGCTTCTGAACTCGCTCACCTCCTCGGGTTCGAGAACTCTCAGGAGCTTTGGAAAGTTGTTGGTACTCCGGCAAATCAGGGTTCCAAGACCAAGAAGGCGGGCGTATCCGGCACCGAGATCATGAATGCCCTTCTCA
Source organism: Streptomyces vulcanius (assembly GCF_042653945.1). Taxonomy (NCBI): domain Bacteria; kingdom Bacillati; phylum Actinomycetota; class Actinomycetes; order Kitasatosporales; family Streptomycetaceae; genus Streptomyces; species Streptomyces vulcanius. The sequence continues at coordinate 67,314 of NZ_JBHSFK010000012.1, forward strand.
ACTACTGGAACCCTAGCGAGTACAGAGGTACCCAGACGGGTGACGGATCCCTCGGATTCGCTGAGAAGATGACCTCTGAGACTATCTCCGGTCGAATCCAGCAGATGAAAGAGCGGGCAACCTTCGAGCTGGGCAACATGTTCATCCGCGAAGGTGACAACGGGAAGTACGAATACACCGGGCTCGGCCGGAAACTGATGGGTCAGCAGGTCCCGGTCTATCAGCGTGACGAGAACGGTGAACTCACCGTCACCGGCTACCGCAATCAGGGCGGGCTGCTGAACCAGGTACAGGACGTAGCCAAGAAGTACGCTCCCGACGTTGAGAAGTTCCTCAGCGAATTCCTGGATGCGGTCTCCCGTTTCGTTTCGGTGATTGATCAGGTCATTGGGTGGGTCAAGGAATCCGGTCTGGACAGGCTTGCTCTGGCAGTCGGCAATTTCCTGGTCCAGTGGGGTCCGCTGATCGTGGCTGTCGGCCTGGTCAGCAAGCTCCTCGGGAAGGTGCTGAAGGTCGGTGGTGCTGCTCTTGCTCCTGCGAGAGCCGCCGGCCGTGGCGTCCTCAACGCCCGTGACGGCATTCAGGACATCCGCTCTCAGCGCCAGGCCCGGACCGCTGCGCAGGAAGCAGCTCGGGGCCGTGGAGCCTCTGACCGGGAGGTGCAGCAGGCGGGCCGGGACGCCTACCGCGCTCAGCGGACCGAGAATCGTGGGGGCGACAGCCGCTCCAACGGCCGCCGGATGGCTGACGCCGTCTTCGGCCGGGACGGTGCCGATACGAGCGCTCAGCGGGATGCGATACGGGACCTTGAGGACCAGATCACCGAGGCCCGGCAGGAGTCGGCTCGTCTCCGTGACGAACTCCGGGGCGTCAACAACGAGAGCATGCGGCAGATCGCTGCGGCTCTCAGCGGCAGCAGCAACAACGCGGTTACCGGTGCGGCCAGTCAGGCCCAGCAGGGCCTACAGCAGGCTCAGCAGCAGGCCACCCGCCTCAACGCGGCGACCCTTTCCGGGCTCGACCAGGAACTCACCAGGACCAAGGAGAAGGCGGAGTCCCTCGCCAAGGGGCTCCGGGAGGCCGGAACCGAGGCCAAGACCCTGGACAGCCGCAAGCTGGGCTCGCTGCGGGCTCAGCAGGTCGAGACGACCACCAAGCGGGTGGGCGACCTCAAGAAGGGCGTGAGCGACGCTGAGAAAGCCGTCCAGGCCCTCAACGGGACCACGCTTACCGGCCTGCGCAACGACTTCAAGGAGACGTCCTCGGCGGCGGACGGCACGACTGGGGCCGTCAAGGACGTGTCCAGCGCCGTCGAAAGGCTCAAGGTCAAGTCCCTCAAGGCACTGCGGGAGCAGTTCAAGGGGGTCGAGGACGCCGCCCGCGCGGCCTACCAGATCGTCGGCCAGGGCACGGGTGCCGGGTCCCTGGCCGGTCGTGTCGGGCTCCTCAACGGGCGCTCTCTGTCCAAGGTGACCCGTGCGGTTGAGGGCCTCAGGGGCGGGCTGAAGAAGGCCCGTGACGAAGGTGACGGCCTGGACGGTGCGCTTGACCGCATCGGCAAGAAGTCGCCGGGAGGTTCCTCCTCGGGAGGCAAGAAGAGCAAGAAGGCTCGCGGCGGTGTCGCCAAGGCGTCTGAGCCTTCCTACGCGGGAGTCATGCCGGGCTACCAGCCTTGGGCAGACAAGATCCCCACTCTTCTTACTCCTGGTGAGGCGGTACTTCGTCCAGAGGTCACGCACGCCCTTGGCGAAGAGCGGATCAACGCATGGAATGCCCTTGCAGTCCGGGGCAAGATTTCTCGCCACGCTCGTGGTACCAGTGGGGGTGGAAAGTTTGATCTCGACCAGCTCAAGGAGCTGATTGAGCTTCAGACCATTACGCCTATCGGCACTGCCATGCTGAAGACAATGCAGCTCGACGGCTCCTCTGACCCATTGGGGGGAAGCACTCAGGGCGGCATTCTGCGGACGGGCGACGTGTCCGCCGGCTTCGGTGGCTCCATTGCGGCCGACAAGTTCAAGGGGATGTACGACTGGTTCACTGGGGACATTTACACCTTCGCCAAGAAGGTGCCGTCTTTCATCGGCCAGATTGCCGGTATTCTCGGCGGCGCTCTCTCGCCTGTCCTCGGAGACTACTTCTGGTCGGACGTCTGGAAGGGGCAGGGGAACATTGTCGACCGAGGGAAGGATTACCTAGGTGACGTCTTCTCGACGAAGACACTCTCTGCCGTCTGGGACAACCTGTTTGGTGGCGTAAGGGATTCCCTCGGCGCCATCTGGGACACCGTTACCAATCCGGTCGATGCCTTCTCGGGAGCCTTCTCCGATCTGGGTGACATCGTCTCCGGTTCGTACAACAACCTGATTGGAATGATCGAGACAGTCAAGGAGATCAAGGATTCTCCACTGAGCTATGCGGGCCGTGTGGCCGAAGGCTTCATGGACGACGCACAGGCGGCAATGCCGAACCTGACCGGTCTCTTTGATTTCGACAAGGGTTCAAAGGTCAACGCCGATATCCCTGACTTCGGCGCAAGCATGCAGACGCCAACGGGCAAGGGTGTTCAGCGGTGGGCACCTATTGCCGCTCAGGCTCTCGGCATGCTCGGCCTCCCCGGAACGGCGCTCAACACAGTGCTCGGCCGGATTCAACTGGAGTCCGGTGGTAACCCAGTGGCCGTCAACAGAACGGATATCAATTGGCGGAACGGCACGCCGAGTGTCGGACTCATGCAGGTAATCGGTCCGACCTACAAGGCGTATTCCGGGATGTTCAAAGACACCGGGCCCTTCATGTACGGCACTTCCACGAACGCACTCGCCAACATCTATGCGGGATTGAACTACGCCAGAAACCGTTACGGCTCCAACTGGCAGAGCGTTCTTGCCGGAAACAAGGGATACGCAACTGGCGCCGCTTCCGCTTCTCCTGGGCTTGCCCTGGTGGGCGAGAAGGGGCGCGAGTTGGTGATGTTCGGGGGCGGTGAGCGCGTCTTCGACAACCGGGACACCGAAGGGATTCTCAACGGCCGCAAGTACGAAATCCACGTGCATGAGGCTCGCACCGAGCCGACGCCCCAGGCAGTGATGAGGGCACTCCAGACCGCTGAGGCTCTCTATACGACCCTGTAAGGAGGCAACATGCCCATCCCGGTTCCAGCACGGGCAATTCCGCCCGTGGCCTCCAACCCGCCTCCGCCGGCACCAGTCAAGTGGGGTCGGACGAGCCTATCTGTGGTTGGGAACAACGGTGAGGGAGAGCCAATCTCCCTCACCGGTTTCCGGGATCATGGTTGGCCGTCCATCATCTTGCAGCCGGGAGCTACCGGCCTGGACATGCCGCCATTCGCGCTCTTTTCCGACGACTCTCCGAACCTGGACGGCTCGATATACCGTTCCGCCCGTGCCTCGGCGCGAGAGGTCGTGATTCCCGTCTATCTCTACGGCATTGACCGGACAACGGTTAACCAGATCAAGCGCAAGCTATTCCAGAACCTCAATCCCAAGCGCGGCTACTGTCTCCTCAGGTTCACCGAGGGAGACAACCGAAGCCGCATACTCCAGGCTTACTACAAGGGCGGCATGGAGGGATCAGAGTCCACGGACACGGCCGGTTTCACCTGGGCTAAATATGGGCTGTCATTCACCTGTATGGATCCCTGGTTCTACCCGGACCGGCCGGAGTCCGTACGGTGGGATTTCGGTTCCGGTGAGCCGCTGCTGAGTACTTCTCAGGCATTTTTCCCGATGCGGATCAGTGCCGGAGTAATGGGTACTGGTTCAGGCCTCACAATCTCCAATCCCGGAGATATCGAAGCATGGCCGACCTGGCAACTGCACGGCCCCATCAAGAATTTTACTCTGACGAGCCCTTACGGGCAGACCGTGAAGGCCTCGGCTCCTGCTGACGGCTCGGACCTTGTTCCGACGGGACGAGTCCTCACCATCGACACACGGCCGGGACACAAAACTGTGAAAGATGACCTGGACGCCAATTACTGGTCCAGGCTCGACACCGCTCCCGAATTCTGGAGCATCGATCCAGGAGAGTCGACCGCATCAGTAAGCGTCGTCACCGGTGCCGGAAAGGCCGCAGTCGCCCTCTCTTTCTTCCCCCGGTACGCGTCTTTCATCTAAGGGGGAGCCGTGGGCTATCGCGTCGAGGTGTTCGACAGGAACATGAAGCGCATTGGAGAGATCGACCAGTGGCTGTCTCTGAACTTCACTGTCCGTCTCCGCCAAGAAGGAGCCTGGCAGATCCTTATCAAGGACGGCACGCCTCAGGCTGAACTCATCCAGAAAGGCGGGGGTGTCATCATCTGGCAAGACGGCGTCGACAGGCCCGTTCTCAGCGGCCCCGTGGACACCTATCAGAAGTATTGGACCAAGCTCCAGCACACGGGCCCGGGAAGTCTCTACATCGCCGGTAAATGCCACAACACCCTTGCCTACCGGCGTCTCGCATTCCCCGATCCCTCCAAGTCCGTCACGAATCAGTATCAGAGCCGTCTCTACTCCCGTCCAGTCCGCGAAACCAACGCTGGCCGCGCCATCTACAACGAGGTCTACACGGCTCTTGGTCCTGGTGCCCTGGCCGATCGACGGATCGGAAATGTCAACCTCGTTGACTCAGGAGCCGGGTCGGCGATTGGGGACACACTTCGGTTCGACGTCATCGGCACCAAATTCGAAGAGTGGTGCGAGGAACACAACGTGGCCTACCGGTTCATCTACAACCCTGCCACGCAGAAGATCGACCTTGAGATCTTCGAGCCCAGAGATCTTTCCAAGACCGTACGGTTCAGTCCCGAGCTGGGAAACCTTCGGGAATACATCTGGACCCTTCAGGCTCCGAAGGTTACCCGGGTCATCGTCGGTGCGGCCGGCGAGCAGCGTGACCGCTATTACTACCAGAAGATTGATGCCACCGCGGAAGCCGAATGGGGAATGCAGGTCGAGCAGTTCCTAGACCGTCGGGACATTCAATTGAAGGTGGACCTCACCACTGGTGAGGCGGTCAAGGCAGACGACTCAATGACCGCCGATGACGTCGAGGCCGCCCACCAGGCCGTCACGGATGCCGCTGACGGTGCTTTCACCGAGGGAGGCGGAGACGGCAACTTTCAGATTTATCCCATCGACACGGAAACGTGCGCCTTCGGGAAGCACTACTACGTAGGCGACAAAGTGACAGTCGCGGTCGACGGCACCGAGTACACAGACATTGTGCGCGAGGTCGTCATTTCGGTGGACGACGCCGGCAGCACACAGGACGTCGCTCCGAAAATCGGGCAGCAGGGAACGGGAGAGCCCCTGAATCTCTACCGGACCGTGAGCGAGATGCAAAAGAAACTGCGCCGACTCGAAGCGAGGATGTGAACCCATGCCCGAACTCAGTTTTCCTTTCGACGCGGACAATACCGATGGCGGCTCCAAGGTGGTCTCTCAGACACAGTGGCAAGCCATGGCCGCCAACTGGGGAGGTGACCGCGTCGACTACGCACTCACCAACACCTCATACACCGCTGCGGCACTCCCCTTTGCCCCAACGATCAGCGGCAGGAACATCACCCTCTCCGACGGATCCGCGTGGGTTGGTGGCTTCTATTACAAGCTCAGCGGCACCAAGACACTGGCCATTGCGTCCAACTCCAGCACGAAGGCTCGGAAGGATCTCGTCATCCTTCGGGCCGACATGGCCAAGTCTGCGGTCAACATGGTCGTCCTCCAGGGAACTGGAGCCACGACACCGGTAGCTCCTCCGCTTACCCGAACACCTGGTGGCGTATGGGAAATGGCGCTGCACGAGGTCGAGGTGCCAGCCAACGGCGGAAGCATCGTGACAGTTTCCCGTCGGGCTCCACACCCCGTCCCAGGATCAGTCTCCTACCCCTGGAACCAGGGCGACAGCGCCGCATTGATGCCCCGTGGCACGTTCAGTTACGACCTGGACAGCAACGGCGGAGGAGTCCAGCTAGAGGCCTACAACGGTCGTGACGGCTGGGTCAGGACCAGGGACTTCGGCAAGTCCCGCACCTACACCCCGAGCACGCTTTACGTCAGCGCTCTGCCGGCAGCCAACCGGCGGGGCCGTTGGCGCTGGGTTTCTCCGAACGTCTTTTGGTTCTCGATCACCGTTGTGAACGATTTCGAGGACCAGGGGGCGGGAGTTACCGGGTCAAATACGGTGGCCGCCGTAACCCTCCCCGCGGCCTGCAATCCGAGAATGTTCCAGACGACTCACGGGATGCTGCGGAACCCCTACGAAAGCGGGGGCCTGCCAAACGCCATGGCCATTACCGGCGTTACGCAGCCGGGTACTTCGACGCTCTACTTGTACACACAGAACTACAACACCCTTTCCCAAGGTCTCGACGGACTCCGGCAGTTCCCGGCACGTTCCACCTTCCTCATTACCGGCAGTTTTGAGGCGAATGAATTCAACGAATAAGGCGGTTACCTCATGGCTCGTAATCAGTATGGCGGGACTGCCGCTGACGTCGCGGAGGACGTGACCGGCGCCCGTGTGCCCGGCGCAATGGGAACTGTCTGGGACGGCCCGGGATCCGGAGCCAATCAGCTCACAGATCTGACCGACATGGACGGCAACGCCATGGGCCAGCTCGTTGCGGACGACCAAGGCATGATCCCCGCCTTCCTTGGGCCCGATGAGGCGGAAGTCCTCTGGGTCGACTTCGGTGGGGGCCGAGTCGCCATCACCCCGGTAGACGTGGGCAGTCGGCTCCGGAATCACGTTGAGAACCTCACACCCGACGCGCACGGGGACCGTGCCTATGCCAATGCCACGTTCGTGAAGCTCGTGGATGCCGCGTGGCTCGTCACACCGAACGGCAGGGCGACAGGTAAGGGTGTTTACGTTCCCCGCCAGTGGGGCGAGTTCTGGCGACCGGCGCGAGCAGCTGCCAGGGCGGGCACGGGTAAGGCCAGGATCGCAGTCATCGGCGGATCCAGCGCCGTCGGCTTCTACGCGTCGAACCTCGTGACCAGGTCCTGGCCGGGTGTCGTGGCCACTGCTCTTCAGGCTGACAACGGGGACGGCGGTTCGGGGTTTGTCTCCGCGCTCTTCAGCGCGACCGGCATTCAGGGCAACGACGCTGCGGCGGTCAACCAGTGGAACACCAGCGGTGGGCTCGCCTCCCAGACCGGTACATGGGCCATCGGCGGTCTCCAGGCCGGTCCGGGCTGGGGCTACCTCTACACCTCGACCACCGGCAGTTCAATGACCTGGACCGTCCGGGGCAGCACACTGACCGTCTACACCCTCGGGGGCGACGGGGGCCGGGCGCCCTGGGCGTACTCCATCGACGGAGGCCCCGACGTCGTGGTGACCGACTCGACCACGACAGGGCTCACGGTCCTCAGGACGACTGTCCCCGGGCTCTCCGCCGGCACCCACACCGTACGGGTGAGGCACACCGGTACAGGCTCGCAGTACCTCTCTGTCTGCGGCGTCTCTGCCGAAAACAATTCGGGCGTCGTGCTGAACAACTTCGGCAAGAAGAACGCCAATGCCAGCCAGTACCTCCCTGTGGGCAAGGTCGGTTGGAATGGCGGAACCAACTACCCAGCGGACATCCTGATCTACGGCATAAGCCCCCAGGACGTCATTGATGGCGTTGCCGTGGACACCTGGGCATCCCAGGTTCGACAGCACCTTTCCCAGGTGAAAGACGGCGGTTCGAACGTCGGGACAACGGACGTTGTCTTTGTCCTCCCGCACATCGGGCGGGCGGACACGCAGGGCCATCGCTTCCAGGATTTCACAGACCGAACTTATGCACTGGCGAGCACATTTGAAGCCGCGGTAGTCGACATATGGAATCTCGGGCGCAATTCCTGGAACTTCTTCAACTCTCTCGGGTACTGGGGAAACCCGTCGGCTCCCGGCACGGCGGGAACTGATGACGCCCTGCTTTCCGATGCAGGCCACTCCTACATGGCGGGAGTTCTCGCCTCGCTCCTGAACAGCTAAGAGGAGGCCTCATGGCAACCAATAATCAAGTGGCCCAGGTAATCGCCGTGGCCAAATCTCAAGTCGGTGTCCGAGAGGGATACGCTGAAGGCGGCTGGACCAACATTACCCGGTATGCCACCGAAGTTCCCGGACTCGCCTGGGCCCAGGGAATGAGCTGGTGTGCCATCTTCACGTCATGGGTAGCAACGCGCTCCGGTACAGCACCTCTATTCCCTCGCACTGCGGACTGCTCTGCTGCGGTAGCGTGGTTTACGAATGCAGGCCGCTGGTCCTGGTTTCCCGCCCTCGGGGCTCAAGTCATGTATGGCTCTTCAGGCCAGGACCACACCGGAATCGTCATCGCATACGACCCAACTTTCATTTGGGCTGTAGAAGCCAACACAAGCGATAACGGCTCCACCGAGGGCGACGGTGTCTATATCCGCAAGCGTCGTCGCTCGGACTCTATTGTTTACGGATATGGCCTGCCCGCGTATGCCGAGGGCATTTACACCTCCGACCCCGCCAAGAACGGCGTGAGCGGCTACATCTACCAAGCCGCTCACGCAGGCCCCGGTCCCGCTGAACTCACGGCCGGTGTCGTAGCTGTGCAAAACTTCGTAGCGGACACCGCAACCATTACCGGCCCCCTTCATGCGGGCCGAGCCTTCATCCAACAGAACGACGGCTCCACCATTGCCCTTGAGGTGGTGGGCTTCACCGGGACTGGCCCCCAACTCGTCCTCGTGAAAGACCCAGACGGCATCGCACGCTTCGAAATCTCAGCGTCCGGAGCAATCACTCACCGAGGAGTCTCAACGTTCTCTCAGGCCGTACAGATCGGATCCGCCACAGCTGACGTAGGCGGGGGCGCCGGCGTGCTGGGACTCAAGAACGCAGCCACGATCCCGACGTCCAACCCGACCGGTGGAGGGGTCCTCTACCCCGAGAACGGCGCCCTCAAATGGAGAGGCCCCAACGGCACCGTTACCACCATCGCTCCCGCATAAGCAGCAGACCTCTCCATAGGCGGCCCAGACACCTGGGCCGCCTTTCTGCTGCCCTATCGGAGGTCTAATGAACCCTTCTCAAATCTTCTCCTACTCAGGGCCTCTAGCCACTTTCATCGCGGCTGCTGTCGTGATCCTCGCAGCCTTCCGGACCAATACCGCGCGAGTCTGGAAAGAAGAGGCCGAGGCCCAGAAGGCCCGTGCTGAGCGCCTTGAGAACGACCTCAAGGAAATCAAGTTGCGCCTGACGCATATTGAGCGGGATAACGCCCGCCTGGTGCAGCTCCTCACTTCTCTCGACCCCGCAAGTCTGGCGCTTATCCGCCGGACCCCCAACCCCACGGAGGAATAATGGCGACTACTTGGATTTCTGGCGCCGAGCGTCTCGGAGACGGCTCTATCGGCGGAGCCATGGACAAGCCCGATGCCCCTGCCCGCGTTGTCTGGCACACAACCGAGTCCGGGCACGGCAACGCGGCTTTCGATAGCGTCGCGGACTACCTGATCCAGAAGGCTGCCGAGCCGCACATTCTCTATGACCCAGTCACTGACAGAATCGGGCAGTACGGTTCTTTCGCTGAGTCGGCTCGTGCTCTCAAGAATGACGGTTCGACCCGTACCAACAGGGTCGGCAGGGCCTGTATCCAGATTGAGGTTCTGGCCCGAGCCGGCGACCCCTTTACGGCCTACTGGAGGCCTGGCAAGAATTTCAAGGCTCTCATGGCGGCCATTCGTTCCTGGGGTATCCTCGACGAATTCCCCATGGGCACTCCCGCTAAGACCGCTTCTGCGGCCAAGCGGGACCGGAACAAGTGGCTCACCAAGGGCGGCCACTACGGGCATTGCAACACGCCCGGAAACGATCACTGGGACCCTGGCGCGATCGACGTGAAGGCCCTGTTTGCTGCGGCCCCCGCCTCCGGCGGATCGAACGGGGGCGCCTCGACGTCGCCCAGCTCGGCCGCGTACACCGTCAAGGCCGGTGACACGCTGTCCAGCATCGGCGTCAAGACCGGCGTTGCCTGGAAGACCATCGCGACCCTCAACGGCATCAAGTCGCCGTACACCATCACGGTTGGTCAGAAGCTCAAGCTCAAGGCGACCGCCACGACTACCCGCCCGAGCGTCCCCGCCTTCCCCGGCGCCGGCTACTTCCGTCCGGGCGCCAAGAACTCCTACGTCACTCAGCTCGGTCAGCAACTCGTGAAGCGGGGCTACGGCCGGTACTACCAGGAGGGCCCAGGACCAACCTGGACTGCTGCTGACCGCGCCGCCGTTCGAGCCTTCCAGCACGCTCAGGGCTGGACCGGTACGGATGCCGACGGCTACCCGGGGCCGCTGACCTGGAAAAAGCTTTTCAGCTAAGGGGGACCACATGACCGACTTCATTTCCAAGCACGGTGTACGTGTCTATGCCATCCTCGCGGCCCTGGTGCCAGCGCTCGTGCTGATCTGGCCGAACCTTCCGTGGGAAGCGCTCGTGTCCGCGTCTGCGGCCCTCCTGGGCGTCGGTGTGGCCGCAGCCTCACACGAGGACGCCAAGACCCTCAGAGCCCTGTACGAGGACAGCCCCTTTGCGGATGAGGTCCAGGGACTCGAATAGTCCCCCAACGTCTTAGGCGGAGCGGTCCGTCTAAAGTGAGAGAGAAAACAGAAAAGCCCCCTGCCAATGGCAGGGGGCTTTTCGTCGTTTACAGCTCCGATTTACAGACCTCGTTCAGGGCGTCGCGGATCTGTTCTGCCCTGGCTGAGTCCGTGTACTTGTGTGCATCTCTCTCGGCCCCTTGGGGAGTTACCGCAATGACGACGTAATGATTCCCAAGCTCTTCACTCCACCGCTCGGCCATCCTGTAAGATTCAACCTGGGCCATATGCTCTCTCTACGAAAGGTAAGTGTCTACAGGTCGCAACCCGGCAAGCTGCTCAATCTCCTTGTCCACCGACTGACCGAGCTGCACCATGGCCTGAATCAGCAGAGAGAACGCTTTCGAGTCGATCCCGTGGAGTTCTCTCAGAGTCGGAGGCATGTTGCCCTCCGAGACCTCTTCGAGTCGTTCCCACGCTTCCGCAAGTTGCTTCTGGACTTCTTCCCTGGAGCGGATGACAACGTACTGCCCATCGCTCATTGCCCAACCTCCTTGTCCCGGAGCGCGTTCAGGAGACCCGCCACCTCGTCAGCAGCGGGCCTCTCGGTGTGCTTGTACTCCCCGATGACCAGCCCTCCGCTTCCGCCGTTCGGCCTCTTGATGACGCGCCAGCCACCGGCCGCCGGCTTGGCCTCGACCTCATACCGGTGAGATGCCCCCTCCATCACTCGCCCTCCTCGTTCACGGCCTGGTGAGCCCTGACACGGCGGACCCCTTCCCAGCCGGTCAGGCCGACCGGCTGACTCACGGCCCCCTGGACGGCCCCCACGATGCGGGCCCACCTGGAAGCCTCCCACGGTTCGGCTTCCTCCTGGCGGACTTGGAGAGCGAGACTCAGAGCCCCCATGTCCTCTTCTGTGAGCCCCCGCAGGGTCCAGCTCGACGCCGGACCCTCGGAAACCTGCTGCTCGCCGGTCACTGAGCCTTCCTCAGGTAGTCGCTCTCTCCATCCGGGCCGCACAACAGGACCTGGTCACGACCCCGAGTGCCGACCACCACAGTCCAGGGCTCCGCCAAGCCACCACTGGGCCAAACCCCGGTAACGACGCCCAGTCTCCAGTGGTCGTCTCCAGATTGAAGCTCGACCTTGTCCCCGGACTTGAACGGCGCCCCGTCCGCCTTCAGAGACTCCGCGTGCCACCGGTTGTCCGAGTCCCGGTAAACCCGGCCGGAAGCGCCCTTGAAACCGGTCTGCCCCCAACCACGAGTTGAGAGTGCCCGAAGCGGCTTTTCTCCAAGCTCCTCAAGTTTCGCCAGAGCTAGGAACGCCGCAAGATACGCCCGGCTCACTTCCTGTTCATGGATCACTCAAAAACTCGCCTTCTGGTACGGCTGGAGCGTGCGCCCCGGGTATCCGGCCCGAATCTTCTTCGTATCGCTATCGCAGGAGTCTCCGCACTTGCAGTTCATACGGGGCTCTCCTTGTCTTTCTCGTCCAGGTCGATTGCCTTAAGGAAGCGTGAGCGGTGCTCCTTGATGAGCTTCTCCGCCTGCTCCTCAGTCTCAACTTCGTTGTATTCGTCGGACAGCAGGATAATAACTGCCGACTTGCGGAAGCCTTCCAACTGAGCGTTGAGAAGCCGCTTAGCGGGGCGGGCAAGATCCCTGCTGCGGTACTCTAGGCCGCTCATGGTTCCGAGTACGCGAATGTAGGCCTTCGGGAAACCGGATTCCGAAAGCTCTTGCCTCAGATAATGCCGCTCCTGCGATACACCGTTCACATTCTTCCCTCCCTATGAAAACAGCCCCCTCCCCTTGTGGGGGAAGGGGCCGTTTGATGCTCCTGATTTGGTGTTACCGGAGCCGGCACACACTCTGTGTGCCGCTCTCGAAGTACGCCCAGAACTCCTCATCGGAGCCCTCAGGGGACTCGAACCGCCACCGAACGTTCCTGCCCGCCTGGAGCCCGTCCCCGGCTGTCAGCGACTCAATGGCATGACTCACTGACGCAGCGAGGCCACACCAATCGCACGGGCACGCGCCACACCGGCACTGCTCGGCGTCCGGGCAATGCGTCTCGCAGCTCTCCCGGTAGAACGCCGCTTGCAGCCTCAGAACAGCGCCCAGGGCTGCGGATGCCTCACCCTGGTCGGCAAAGCACTGCGGCCCTACCTCCGGCTCACATCCGGGCGCGCTGTGCCCGACGTGTATATGCATGGACCTGTCTCCCAAACAGACGACGCCCACTCCCCTCGGAAGGGAGTGGGCGCCCTGGCCGCTCTGCTGCTGGCTACGCAGTCGCCTTCGCGTACGCCTCACGGATGTGCTCGGGGACGCGGCCCCGGTCGTTGACCTCGAAACCGTTCTCCTTCGCCCACGCCCGGATCTGGGCGGTGTTCTGGCCGCCTCCGGCCGACGCGCTACCCGTACCGCTCCCGGTCGCCCTGGTGGACACGTGCCCCGGCTTCCGGCCCGGACCACCGGCCGTCTTCCGCCCCTTGGTCACGTACGGCTCCAGGAGCTTGCGCAGTTCGTCGGCGTTCGCGTGGCTGAGGTCGATCTCATACGTCTTGCCGTCGAGGCCGAACGTCACGTTCTCGTCTGCTTCTCCGCCGCTGAGGTCGTCAATGAGGAGAACCTGAACCTTCTGAGCCATTCTTTCCCACTTCCTAGTAACTGTGATTGCGGCGTATGCCGTCATGAGATCACACAGAGACGACGTTCGATACCTGCTTTCCCGAACGCCTGACTTGCATGCTGTGTGAAGTTGGTCAGAACTCTTGGGGGCGGTGCGTGTCTCGGTCAGATGCGATGACCGCCCACTTCCGGCAGAGCTGGGAGTATCGACCCTGTATGAGACGGGGTCCGACCGGCTGTGTCTGCGGCATCCCCGAGGGGGCCGGATGCCTCCGGCCCCCGTTTAACCGAGAGGTCACCTCAGTTGCCGTCTTCCGAGGTCTCACCGGACTTCGCCGGCTCGGTCAAGGCAGGCGAGACCGGACGGTCGCGATAACGCTCCTGCTGCCGTTGGTGACGGTCGGCCGCGATCCCGTGGTGTGCTTCACAACGGGTGATCGTGTACCGCGCGTCAGCGGCGGACGGCCGGGCTGTTATCGCGCCCGAGCACTTGCCCTCAAGGGCGTGCAGGCATCCCTCATAATTCATTGCTCACCACCTTCCAACGGGTCTTGAGGGCTTCGAGTTGTTCGGCACGAGCCGTGTTTTCGCCGATCACCTGAAGTTGGGTGTTTCCCCAGTAGCTGTCGACGTGTGCCCCGGAGCCGTCCAGGTTCAGGACGACTCCGTACACGGCCCCCTCGTACCAGAGGTCAACGATCCTGCTGAATGCCGTGTCGTAGGGCATTTCATGCAGGTGCAGCCGTCCAGGCAAAGCGGCCTTGCGGAGAATCTCGTCCACCGCCTCACGCGGCAGCTCAAGAGTCCTTTGCGTAGCCGTGCTTCCCTCAGGAAATCCCATCAGGGCGCCCCCACTTCCCTCATGTCTCCGCATGCTGCCCTGAACTCTGCCTGAATTCGCGCAGCCATGCCCTCGTTACGGTCCGCCTTGCGGGCGAGTCGCACCGAGTCACAAAGCCAGTCGTAGTCAGCCTCGCTCAGGTAGAGAACGTATTTCATCTCGCCCTTGTCCAGGTAAGCATCCGCTGTTGCCTCGGTTACAACCGAGTCCACCACTTGATAGCGATCCCTTGTTTTCGCTGAACGGATACGCCGTCCACGTCCTTCCCAGGACGCTACGAGATAGTTCCAATCTTCCTCAAGGAGGAAGATTGGATACCGGTAGACCGTTGCCCTGTCATTGGCCATTGGAGGGCCGCTCTACCTTTCCGGGTCGCACTACTTTTACACGCCCGTCGACGACTGCGTAAAACGCGCCCTCCATCTCGGAAGTGTCCGGATAATACGCGGTCCGGCACTTGAGCTTCGCATCCCAACTGCATTTCCAGTACCAGACTTGTATCCCGTCCTCATTTCCGTCCGTGGCACGCAATACCTTGGACTTCAGACGAAAGACACCCCACAAGCAGTGCGGACACTTGACGCCCTCAGCAAGACGCACCGGGCCGGTTCCACCGTCCGCCACTACTGCCCCTTGCTCAGATTTCCTTCAGCGGCCTTCTCCAACTCGGCCTTGACGTCCTCGACTGCGACGAACCCGTTGTTTGGGGTGCGGAAACCAATCAGCCGGTCCGCGTCACGGACGTGGTAGAGCGGGTGGCCGAAGGAGGCCGGGACGGTCACGCCGTCCACCTGGACGCCCTGAGGCTGGTTGGCGGCCTCCGCCTTCTCCCCCTCGTAATAGGCGTCCTCGTAACGCTGGAGCGCGTCACTGGCTGCCCGAGCGGCAGACGGAGTCAGGTCGGGGAAGTCCAGGTAAGCCCGCGCGATGACCGCGATCCACCCCAGAGTGACAAGGCTGACCTCTCCATAGGCCGCCTTCCCCTTGGGCTGACGAAGGCTCTCCAACTCAGCCTTGACGTACGGCGGTTCGCTCTTGTCGCTTCCCTCCATGAGGCCGGTCCCGCCGATGTGGTCCATCAACCCGTTGGGGATCTTCACCGGGTACATGGTCAACTGCTGCTCACTCACTGAGTCTCCTCTTCCCACAGACCGGCAGGCGGGTTCGCCGCCGGCGCCTTCTTAACAGCCCCCGCTGACACTGGTGTCCTGGCGGGAGTCTTGGCCTGACCTGCGGCAGCCTTCTTGGCCGCCGTCCCCCTGGCCCTGGTGCTCGTCGGTCTGGTGTGTCCAGCTGCCGACTTACTGGCCTCTGCCGTGGCCTTCCTGGGGGACGCAGAGCGCTTGGCAGGCACCGTCCCGACGCGAGACTTGGCTGGTCCCTGCGAGCTCGTCAGGAAGTCACTCACGGACTTGCCCCCGTTGCCTGGCTTGCCCAGCCATTCCGCGTAGGCGTTCAACAGGGCTTCCGCATCCTCCGCCGTCCTGACCGATTCAGGCTCCCGAGTCTGAGCCGGAATTGGTGTGGCGGTTTCCTCAGGGACAATCAGCCGAAAGATTCTCGCCTGTGCACCGGCCCTGCCCGGTTTCCTGGGGGTATCGAAGACCTCAACATCAGCCATCGCCACTGCTTCGGTTTCGATCTGCTCAGCAGTGAAACGACCTGAGCCCAGAGCACGGTATAGCTGCGACCGGGTAGCTTCCCCATCGAGTTTGAGGAGGTGCCGCCTGATCAGATCATCAAGCGCTTTCGGTGTGTGCGCCGTAGAACTCACGGTGTCGTTGTTGAGCTGAGTAACGCTCTGCACCGAGTAATTCACAAACGCGTGCGCCGCCTCAATTGCATCCAGCGGAATGACAGTCTTCTTGTTGGCCGCAGTCAGAACCGCAGCAACACGCCAGACCTGCTCTGCCGACCGCTCGATAAATGAAGCCAACACTTCCGGCAGCTTAGCAGTCTCCACCAGGAACTGAGCCCGGATCTCGTCGAACCGCTTACGGGCGGGCACCCCCAATGTCATGACCCGCTTTTCCTTGCGTGCCCAATCGTATGCCTGCTTGAGGGCCATTCCGGGTTCGTAGTCGAAGATGGGACGCTGTTGCCCAGGTTCCGGGGAAGGCAGAACCTTTGACATCTTCACGAGTACAGGAAGGATCCGGTTGTACGAACCCCCGAGAGCTTCAGTATCAGATATGTACCGAGCCCAAGCACCCGGCTGAATGTGCGAGTGGAAGCCCAGGAGGGGTTTCTCTACGCACTGCTCATCAGACTCGCCCTTCTTACCCTTGGTTGTATTCCGGATAGCCTTTCCGTCCCATGCGGTCCTGAAGTTTCCGGAGAAGGTAGGGCACCGGTTAGTGCGCTTGAGCTGATTTACCCACTCCTCTTCGATCACGATGATCCGGCCGTCAGGGCCGTCCTCCAGGGTCAGGCTCTTTTCGTACTGCTCGTAGAGGGTGTTGATGAGTGACGGGCCTGAAGAAATGCCGCCCCGCCGGTTCTTGCCCAGGAAGTCAGAAAGCCCGTAGAGGATGTGCTCTGCGGCTTCCAGGGCTGTTCCCTTGCAGCCCTCACCCGACCGGCCAACCAGAGCCGTCCAGACCACAATTGGCCTGTCTCCTGACTGCACCACATGCCCGCTCAGTGCTGCCGAGAAGAGCGCCAACATGGCCGCATGCACTCCAATGGGGTCGGCTTCTGTGTAGGGCTGCGACTCCAGTACTTCCCTGCCGATGGGCCCGTAGGCCATTTCGTCGTATCGCGTTCTTGTCTCCACTGGTCCTCTCTAGGCAAATGGGGTTGCACGTTCACGCGGAATGCATGAGCGTCCATGGTTCGAGCCGGAACTGAATCCGCCCAGCTCTCCCCAAAGCAGCTCAGTACTCCAGTACGTTGCCCAGCTCCGCCGACACGCGGGCGGCCTCACTGGCGTTGTGGCGGTACTGATCCGCTAGCCCACCCCAACCCTCGTTCGTCACCCAGGAACCATCCTGCTTTGCCCTGATATCCGGATCAGACTGGCCGTCCTCGTAGTGCCTTTGGGCCATCGTCCTGGCAGAGGTCATGGCCTCCTGGTAGACCCTCAACGCCTCCTTTATGACGTACTTGTTGGCCACCACGAACCGGCGGAGGTTCTCCGCACTATTCAGTGCGCTTGCTTCGATGAACGGCATTTCAGCTGTCCCCCTTCGGGCAGTCTTCGTGTTCCTCTTCCAGGGAAAGAACGATCTGGAAGGCATCAGGACCCACATTCTGGCAAACGGTGAACTCTTCCTTGCAGTCACCGCACTTATAGGTGACCTCAACTCCAGTTGCCTTGCCGGCCACGCTTACTCACCCTCCCTTTCAATGGCCCACAGATCACCAGGTCCGCCCTGGATGTCCCAACGGTCATCCCTGTGCGTAACCCACTTGTGTAGATCGGGATCCCACCTGTGGGTTGTGAGCATGCCCCGTGTTATCGGTCCCGCCTTCACGGCTTCGCTCACGTTGGTTACGGTGCCCGGCCAGAAAAGACCAATTTCGCCAAAGTTGACGCCATGCGCCTTGAACTTGGCAGGTTCACCCTGGATCAGGACCCGCATACCCCAGACAAGGACGACGTCCCCACTCCGCAACTCGGAAGTCGTGACCGTTCTGACGCTGCCCATTACTCGGCCTCTCGCACCGTCAGGCTTTCCGACCCGATGCGGACTATTTTCCCTTGCCCTACGTCCAGAACGTGACCCTGTTTCGTCAGCAACTCCCATACTCCATTGATGACTTGGCTAGGGGATGCGTCCGGCTTGCCTCCGACTTCCAGGGACACGACTTGCCGGCCGTAGAGGGGCGGGGGGAAGGTCTCCCACCACACTCGGTAAAGCGGGTACTCCTCCCCCTGCTCAGGAGTCGCACCCCCTTCCAGGGCTCGGCGCTTCCGCTCTGCCCGGTACACCCTCACCGCCTCCTGGACCAGCCGCCGCGCGGCCTCCTGCGGGCAGTCGTACCGGTTGGAAGCATCTCCAAGCGATCTGAACAGCTGACCCAGGAGGTCCATGCGTTCGCGCCCTAGTGGGAGGCCCGCAGCCTCTCGGGCACCCTTACGAGCCGTCCTCAGGTCTTCCGGCCAGTCCTTGACTCTCACGCAGTCTCACCCGACCGAACCTGAGGAACGATCCTGGCATTTGCCCAAGGAGAGTCCGCAAGGAAACTGTCCCGCGCCCGATCCGCATCCGCCCAATCCGAATAGTTCCGGAGGCTCAAAGGACGGTATGTTTCGCCGCCTTCCGTGACCTCTATCTGAAACACAGTGATCCTCTCTTAATCCAGCCGTTCCCAGTGCCGGGTAATGCGAGCCGACCGCGAAGGCAGTCGACCCGCAAAACGAACCACTAGGCCTAGCGAAGGGGCTTAATCCTCACCCGGTCCACATACCAAGGGAAGGGGTGAATGCCCCTTCCAGACTTTCGAGAGAGCGCAAGCATCTGCGCGTAGTCCCTCTGATAGGAGCCCACAGGAGGAACGGGCCGCCAACCCGCCCACTGGTGTTGCCTCACGCGTATGCGGGCGATCCGTCCCGCATGCCCACGGCTGCGGGAGCCGTTTGGCCAACTCGTCCACTGGTGCTGAGTCTTCCGGACAATACGAATGGTTTGGCTCTCCCTCATCGCGCCAACCTCTCCGGAACCCACTTCCAACCCCACTCCAAGGAGAAGTGAGCTGCGAGCGATACCGGGTCGGATGTCCAACCCGACCCCGGAATCCGCCACTTATCCAGGTGCGCACCCACCAGCCGGTCAAGTTCAGAATCCTCTACCGGGGTGCCTCCTTCCTTCAGCGAAAGAGGGTCGGCTGTCTCAACGTCCCAGCTTCCGTATTCCTCCGCCGTTTCCAGGTCTGAGAGTACGAGCCGCGCCCCCTCCTGCCCTGCGATCCAGTACACCCGAATACGCAATTCCAGGGGCTCACCGATTCCACCGGCCGCACAATGCGTGGCGGTTTCCTCAGTTACGAACACGGACATGCACTATTGCCTCTCACTATCGGTGGGAGGTGGCCCCGAGTTGGCCACCTCCCGCCTTCATTGCTAGCTACCGGCTCGCGCGACACGTCTTGCAGTACGCGCACGGATCGGCAAGTCGGATCCCCGACTCTTCGTAGATCTCTCCGGCCCACCCCTCCGGAACGTCCGTACTGCGGTGAGCGAGGTACTGAGCGACCCGCCAAAGACGCCAGCCTTCGGGGTCAACGGCCCTCCACTCCGTGAGCAATTCGCGCCGCCGGCGGAGGTACTTCTGGCGGGTCAATTCGGGTAGAGGCGCCAGCACCGGACGTCCGCCGGACCCATTCGGGTATGTGTTCACCTTTGCCCCCGGAGAGGCAAGATAGAGAACCTGCCGGAGGCTCACCGCGATTGTCTGAGGCGTGCGAGGAAGGCGAGTCACTTACGCTCCCTCCATTCCTTCAGTGCGGCCTCACGCTTGGCAGACGGAAGGCAGCCCTTGTGACGTGGGCTCGGCTTCCAGTTGCCTTCCTTGTCCTTGCGTCCCCGGATGTGACTGTAGAACTTCTCGACCTGCTGTCCGCAGCCCTTCAGCTCACAGCGCCACAGAGAACGGGTGTCACTGCCGTTGTAAGTGCCGAGCAACGTCCACCCATTGAAGAGGGCGACCGCGACCGCATTACGGGCCGCATCGATGTTGCGCCTACTCGCCCCTTGCTTCAGCACAGGGGAAATCTCGGGAATCTGGTCAGCCATTTCGTACGTTCCCTTCTTGTCAGGCATTCGAGTGACCTCGTGCGTGGATAAGGTCAACGCCGCCATCAGGGCAGCGCGTACAAGGGACGGAGTTCTCTCGCTCCCACTGCTCTTTGGTGATCACGATTTCGCCGCTGCACGCGGCACACTGCACGGTTCGTTTCTCTGTCTTGCTATTCAGGTACTCAACGGCCTCACGCTCTATGAGTCGCAGCAGATCAAGCGGCAGGGCGGCGTTTTCCTGCCCGTGGTCCTCACGCATGTAGACCTCGTACATACCCTCTGCGTGCTCCTGCGCACGCTTCCACTGTCCCCGCGCATCGATGCACGACCTCTCGTTCAGGTCGAGCGGATAGCGCGCATAGTGAGCCCTCCAGTAATGCAGTTCGGCCAGCGGATGGACCACGCGGCCAAGCGCAATCCACATATTCCGCTCGGTCATGGTCGTTGCGTCGTAAGCGCACTCTTGAATGGTCGGGTAATCCAACGGAGGAACAACACGGTCGCCGTAAATACCCGTATCGGGGATGAGTCCGAACTCACAGCGATAGTCCGTGACGTGGTCCGTTTCCCAGCCCTTCATGACGGCGGAGTGTTCGCCGCACAGAACCAATCGCAGCCGCTCACCTTGGTAGACCTTCGACCGGACTACCGCCCCCGGATACGGGCAGTGACCCGTTTCTTTGTTGCGCCAGACCTCACACAGGAACTCGCCCCGTACGGCCGTCTGTGCCGCCTCACGAGTGGGAGCCGCAGCAACCCACACGTGCTCCCCCTTACGCGTGTCCCGCTCGTACGCGAACCACTTTTCGGGGAGGGGGTCACCCTGGATCCGCACGACGTAACCGCCGTACTCCTCCGTTCCCTCCTTGCCCAGGTAGAAGACCCCGTCATAACCGCCCTGTCGCCATTCGACCATTGAGTGATCCCTTCTGCTTTGCTCCGAGCTTGCCTCTAGAGACTCAATGCCTAAGGCATGGGTGATCTCCGCCCGGATAGCCGGGTGACCTTCCCATGCCTTGGCATTCAATCGCTAGTACCAGGTGATCCCGTTATTCCTCGTACTGGCTCACGACCGCGAAGCGGGACGCCCTTTGCGCGCGCTGCAATAGAGCGTGCACGTGTCGGAAGCAGGCGAGGAGAACGAACTCCGTTCCTTCTCCTGGCAGGCCTGAAGGGTTGTACACGTACCTCACGACGTGACGGGGTTTCCTGGTGCAGCCAGCACTACCGAGCCCCGCCCCCACGCAGGCCGGTCGGGTGTCGCGTCTTTCCTCCGCCAGCTCACCCGTAAACAGGCGCCAGAACTTGACCGGGTACTTCATTACCTGTCTCGCCCCTTACGTATGTCTTCACGTAGCGAATGCTGGGGGATGATGCGGAGAGGCTCCGCCCCGTACAGGTTGGCGGCACGGGCTACGTCCCTGATTGCTTTACGGATGTGGCGCCCGCATGCATACCTACCGCCGTTACCGTCGACGAAGTACGTCACGAACACGTCTGCCGTGGCCAGGCATAGAGTGCCCCCGCGCTTTTCGACACTGCACACGGTCACTCGATTTCCTGAGGAGTACTGGCAGGCAGGACAACCAGCACGTATTGATAGGACCCGTACCGCCGGCCAGAGTGCACAGAAAGAGCCTGCATCCTGGGCAGACACCCGCCCTCACAGCGAAAGGCAGTCTGTTCTGTCGCTCTGAGTGCGCGGTTTTTGAAAACGACCTCCACGACAGCCCAGAGGCCCCCGCACCAGCCGCACGGCATTGACTTGTAGCGGCTCACGCGGAAACCTCCGCCATTTCCCCAGTGATGTTCGCGGCGTCCATATGCCGCACGAACGCCACGCCGTCGTCAAATCCGCCCCGCATTCGGAATGCCACAGCGAGGGGAGTTCGCGGGTTGTGGTACCAATACTCCGGCCGTCGGTAGGCAATGCTCCATACACTTCCGTCCGTCATCTGCACCACTTCACGGGTGGTGAGGGCCGGGTCCCTTTCCAGGGTGAATTTCTTACGGCGCACTGCCTTCAGCAGCACAACGCGATCCGTAGACAGGTCGATCATTGCGTCTCTCCGCTCGAATGAACGGGCACACGAAACACCGAGTTTGTATCGTGTGCCCTTACACGTACGGGCTACTTAGTGGGGCCTAGTAGGCACCCCACCGGGTCACGCGCCGCCCAAACTGATGGGCCTCCTCCAGAATCGGGGAACCGTTCTGGTCCTCCCCGATCACGCGGGACACAGTCACACCGAACAATGGCGCGTTCGGTTCCTGGGAGTACAGGGCGTGTCCGACGAACGCAACAAACCTGTACCGAGTCGCGTTGATTACTCTGTCGTGCGTCTCGAAGATCTGCGAAGCCTGGATTCCAGATAAGAACGGCTCACGCTTGCCTATCTGCACTGCCCTACCTCCAATTGCGCTACCGCATTTCCTGTACGCAGTAGGTAAGGGGGCACACGAAACACCGAGTTTGTCTCGTGCACCCGATACCTATTCAGCGGACTAGTTCTTGACCTGTGCAGCCCACCTGAGACGCTGTTCAAAGAGTGCGCGGGCTGCGTCTTTGCGGTCCGCATGACCGTGTACGTGATGCTCTGGGTTGTCCAGTTGGCTTGTGAACGTTGAGCCGTGCCATCCCTTGCAGTGCTCACCGTTGTCTACGCACAAAGCCTTGGCCGCCCATTCCGGGCACGGGTAGACCGTGCCAACCCACTTTGATGGGGAAAATCCCGCAGGTTGCGGCAGGCCGTCAAACTCACTGCTGTAGACCGTGAGCGTGTCCTCCCCCAGATGAGCGGGTGCAGGCTTGAATGTGAATCGAACCTCAGCCATTGGAAACTATCCCCTTGTGTTCCTCGCAGTTACATCCGCGCATGTGTGTGCAGTAGATAGCCGCATAGCCATGCTTCGGAAGAACGAGGTTCGCCCGGTACCTCACATTCCCGGACAGCCACCATTCGACCCGCTTAACGGCCAATTCCCAGTCATCTCCCACACGTCCGGGACACAGTCCCCCGTTAAAGGGTTCCGTGAGTATCCAAAACGTCACCTCACTGCGGATGACTTGTCCCCCACTTTTGTCCATATGGACCTGTGTGGAACACGCATCACTCAGCCACACAGTGAGCACGAGAGAATTACCAATTTCCTGTTTCCTGATCTCACCTATTCCGGGCATCACTACCTCTTTCCCAGTTCCACTACGCACTTTCGCAGCGGGTGACAGGGTGCACGAGACACCGAGTTTGTCTCGTGCACCCGACGCCCTTACGAAGCGGCTAGTCCCCCATCACCTCGCGATAATGAGCGCAGCCACGGTGAGAGACACCAGGAAGAGGGTCACGAACGGTTTCCACATCTGATTTCACCTCCTCTCGGACAGGGATCACTTGGACAAAGGACCCGTTCACTTGGGCTTCGCCCTTGCGGTAGATATCCGCCATACTCCGGGTCACTTCGCCTGTCATTCCGGCGTACTCAGTGAACCCGCGCACGGAATACACCATGCGTGCGAACGAGGTAACCCTGTACACGAACGGCACCGATTCCCCGGGATCCAAGATGCCCACCTGAAACAGCAGGTGGTCTCTGTGATCAATCCAGAATCGGAACTCACTTACGGGAGAGCGAAAATCCCCCGCCTTTGCTGCCATAGATCCACCTATGGGTTGCTCGGCGGCCATTACAGGCCCTTGCAAGTGCCTTGACGACACTCCCATAGGCAGACATGCGCTCACGGGTCATAGGGACCAGCCCACGGCCGAGTGAGTATCAGTCGCTCGAACCGCCGTGATCCTGCTGATTCCGGTATTGCGTCATATCTGCCGTAGGCAATCTCGTAAAGCTCTCGCGGCATCCGGGCGTACAACTCTCATGCGTTGTTGGTTTCCCTTCGTGCCGCTCATCAGGTGTTCAGCCCTCTTGCGTTGCTGATTTCCTGGTCACAGGTACTCACCCCTGTGTGGTGAAACCGTGCGCTCCCTCAGAGTTGAGGACTACACGGACTGTCCGCACCAATGTGAGATGCGGCCCTCAGTGACCGTCTGAGAGGTGGACACCCTTTACTGGCACTGGTCGGTGTCACCAGTCCCGTTCGAGCCTCTGAGACGCTTACAGGGCCGTTGCTGGCACTGTGTAGGTGTGAGCCTTAGTGCGCTCACTACGAGACTGCCGTTTCCGGACCAGTCACCATGCGCCCCGAGTAGGGAAAGTGTGGCGAGTCGCTTTCACTCGCGGTACTGAATTGATCTAGGCATTTGGCACTCTGTTCAGTTATCAAGCAACGCATTTCCGACGTCACCCCCGATTTCCCGGAGTTCACTGCCGCTCTTTCACTCCACCTCTTCCAGGACTTCCGCACTCCCCTTCTTTGCGTGACGCCCCGTTTCCGCTTGCCCTCTGGGCCGGTACTCCGGGGCCGCTCCGTTCGGTGCGGTTGGTGTTGCATGACGAATCAGATCACACGTTCACCGCAACCTCACTTCGCGTCATCTCGACATGAAGGGTGTCGCCGAGAGCCTCAATAAAAGAAATAAGGCCTAGTCATGGCATTAGTGAGAATGTGAATGGGGCATAGTCAGACATAGCGACACCGTCACCGCAACCTCACTTGTTATCCGTTCGTTACCATTACAACGTATCGTTCTTATGCAATTCGGACTCCGTGCAGGTAGCACCTATATGCATGGCCGTATAGGCCTGGTGCTGACTACACCCCTTACATTCCCGCTAGCCGTACCCGGGTGAGCCGATAGGGGACGCACCTCTCTTGGCTCATGGGTCGGCATCCCAACGGCAAGGGTCCTCAATGGGCACACAGAGGCCGTAGCGGCTCGTTCACGCACTTGGCCGCACCCTGGGGCACTCGGAGGCTGCACGAGTGGCACACAGAGGGTTGCGTGACTGCATCACTGAACTCTTGGCTAGCGAATTTGGTTGCCAAGGTTCACGCCCCACCACTGAACCAACAACATCTGTAGTGATGTAGTAATTACTCCACAGGTAACGGGCGAATAACATTGCTACATCACTACACGTCATGCACATATAGGCACGGGGGTAATATAACGATAATCCAACTCAGAGAACCGCAGGAGCGGGTTCCTTCCGCCGTGTACGGGTTTCAACAATTTCCCGTCAGCGCGATCCGCCGGCCCGCCCAAGCCGCCCGCGGCCTCCGTTATGTCCCTTTGGGTCCTACTTGCCCTCCCCGAGGGACTCTCAGCTGGCTCGGGGTTCTTACATCACGGCTGATGTAGTAACAATAATTTCCCGCAGGTCAGGGGCAGGCACACCCTCAGCAACTGCGCCTCTCCTTGCGTTGGCTGGCGCACACCTTGAGGCCGAGCTGTCCCGCTCTGAGCCAAAGGACACCTACGATATTTATGAGGGGTTGGTTATACCCCCCCCCTCAGTCGTCCTCCAGCTCCCCGATTGGGGGGAGGGTTCCATACTGAGCGAGGTGGGCCATGGCCTGGTCTAGGATGGCAGAGAGGGCCACTCTTTCCGGATCTACTGTCTCCCAGTCACACCCCCCCGAGTGGTCCTTAAAGAGCGCGCAGGTTTCCGAATCCGGAGACGCCCTGTTGAGGCATGGCTTCGTCACGGATACATACTGAATTATCCCATCAACCCAGAAGAAAAATATCTCTCGGTCATCTCCGGGGATGCTGCGAAGGAAAGCCCCGTGAACTCTATGCTCCGTGCTATCCAACTGACATTGAAGAGTGTCGTGTAGGTAAACGAAGGTGTCGTCTTCGCTGTATGGGGCGATGTGGAGGGCAAAACTTGCCGTAATGGGCTCGATTGTGCGGAAGCTAGTGCAGCGAAGGGTCATTTCCACGTCTCGTGAGGATATAGAGAAGCCCCGGCCTGTCCCCTTTAGAACCGAGACGGGCCGGGGCTTCGCTGTTACTCAATCTGCCGATCTCGGCCGCCGGCGCCCAGATCCGGATGAGGCCCTATGGCCTCCATCCGGAGTGAAGACGCGCGTTGCCATGGCTGTCTCAACCAGATGCTCCGCAATGGAGCGTGAGATCACCATGCCGGTGGCAGCTTGGACGAATCCGAATTGACCTGACGGATTCGCTTCCAGGAACCACCAAGTGCCATGGCTGTCAACGGCGAAGTCCAGTGCCGCGTATTCCAGCCCGAGTTGCCCCATGAGCTTCTGAATCTTCTTGACCAGCGGCTGACTCACTGCCACGGGCTCGAAGGAGAGTTCTTCTTCGGGCACAACCCGCCAGTCCAGTTTTCCGCCCTTCCCGTTGATCTTGCAGGGGAACAGCCGATCCCCGATCACCGTAAGGCGAATGTCGTAGACCTTCTCAACAGGTTGTTGGAAGTAGTGCACTGCCCGGCTGACGGCATCCGCGTCCGCTTCGATCTCGCCGGCCGTTACGATCCGTGCGGGCACGAACCGTTCGGAGTGGCCAGTGAGGGTCTTGCAGACGGCTCGGCCGTTGTGCTCACCGGCGAAACGGACCGCTTCCTCGGGGTCGTTCGTGTAAATCGTGTGAGGTGTGCGGAAGCCGAGTGTGGCAGCCTGCTTGAGCTGCCCAGGGCCAGGCTTGGCCGCTGCGGCGCGGTGCGGATGGTTCACCCACAGGACGCCTTCAAGTCCGTACAGAAGACCTTCCAGCACGGCCCGAGATTCACCCTGTGACCAGCCCTCGGGGGCATCAGGATGCCACCAGAAGACTGACACGATCGCGGCCGAAGGCGTTGTTCGATGCTCGTCGGCGAGTAGGAACCTCAGCGGTTCGTTGTCGGCGTACCCGGTCAGACGCAGTACGCCAGGCTTCACCAGGTCGTTGGGGTCGATCCGGTGGACGTCCGTCCCGCGACCGGTGAGTTCCCGAACCACGAGATCGGCGCTGAGGTCGCCGGGTGCAGCGACGACAAGCACTGTGGGAGGGAGAGGCATTGTCAGTCGTCGTCCTTCTTGTGGCCGGAGGAGTTGTGCGTGTAGGTCGGCCCGAACAGCATCCGGGGGGCGTTCGCGAAGTCGTCATCCTTCTTGAAGCCCTTGGAGTTGTGCGTCATGGTCTCTGCCCTGACGTCGGCGATGTCGACCACGGCCGCGCCGGAGGCGGCGACGTTGAGCTGCCGGAACCTGTCGTACGTGAAAGCGGGCGTCCGGTCGACGGGGGGCGTCGGGGACTCCACGAGGAGCGCGAAGGGAGCGATCGTCATGGTGACGGTCCTTCCAGGTAGACGATTGGAGGGTAGCGCGGTGCATCTCGCTCCAGCCGGGTTGCACCGTCACAGGTGGCTGGAGCGAGCAGTCCCCTTGTCCGGACTCGAACCGGAGTCTCCGGAGGATCCCCAGACGCTACAACCGGGGGTCCTCGGCGCGGGAAGTTGAGCGCGCCGTTGCCAGTTTGTTGGTAACCGGGCTCTTCCTGACTGAGCTATAGGGGCTGCGCCCGCCCCTGCCGGGCTTACTGATTAGCGTGGGAGGTTGACTAACCAGCTACTTCCGGCAGGGACGGAGTTCTCAGGTGGTGCGCTTCTGTTCGGCTTCAGCCGGCGGTGACCGCACGTCCTTCCACGAGGTACACCCCGTGCCGCCCTTCTTCGAGCGCTGCGACCGCCTGGAGGATGCGGCGTTCCGTGTGGGGCGCGACGAACGTTGCCAGTTGATCGAGCGCCACGAAGTCCGAGCCGATTAGCTCCGGCCCCTCACCAGGCGCGGCAGCGGGGAGCCTGATGTTGGTGTCGCTCGACACCCGGCCTCCGTCGAAGACGAAGTTGTAGCCCTCCGCTGCCCCGTCCTTCTCGTTTCGGGGCATGTAGTCCATGACGAGGAGCGGCCCGCGCGGTACGTGCAGGCCCGTCTCCTCAGCAACTTCCCGGGCCCATCCCGCGTGCGGCGGCTCGCCGGCATGCGCACAGCCGCCGGGTAATCCCCACGTCTTGTTCCCGTAGTTCTTGTGGACCAGGAGGACTCTGCCGTCCTCGTCCGTGACAAGGGCGAGGTTGCCGATACGGCGGGCAGGGGGGTGGTTGAAATCGGTGTCGCTGTGCACGCGTCTCCTAATGTTAAAAGGGGTTGGGGTTGTGCAGCTCCCATGTCCGGACTTGAACCGGAGTCCTCTGGTGCCTGTCAGGGTCGAGTGTTTTGACAGTTACGGCGCATTCTGCGGGAAAAGAACCGCGGTGAGCACTGCGCCACCGCCGGGTGGTTGGCGGTCAGGCTCTACTCATCTGAGCTACATGGGAACGGTTCCCCTTGCCCGGATTCAAACCGGAGTTTCGGGTTGCCTACGTGGCCGTTCAGTTACCAGCGAAGGCGCTTCCGCGTTCTTTCACGCTGAACTACAAGGGGAGTCCGAGGACTCCCCTCACCAGTGCCCGAAATTTTGCGGATGGCGGTTTCTGGTGAGGGGAGGTTTCGCCCTGCCCTGCCGGTCGCTCTTCTTGACGAGACGGGGGGATCGTCAAGTGGCCTTACCGACAGGGCAGGTGTTCAGGGGGCGGCCGGTTGACGCCGATCAGTCACGCAGTCACGCGCTCCGCTTGGGCGGGCTCCAGCATCGCCGGCGCCGTTGCCCGCTGGCCCCTGCTGTACTGCGCCATGCGGGCCCTGATCAGCCGGTCCCTCGGAGGGCGTGCAATGTTGTCCGGCTCGGCGGTCCACAGCCTCCCTGCCTCCAGCGGGCGCAGGACGTAGCCCGTCACTTCTCCGATTTCGTTCGTACCCGTGTCGAGTACCGTTTCGCCCATCATCGGCTCGTGGGGGCGCTCTTCCAGGAGGTTGGCGGGCAGGTTCCGTTTGAGGCCAGCCATAATCGCTCGGTTGATCCTCAGCACGTCCCCGATGCTCAGGGCTCCGATCGTGATCGGGGCATCCGGTGTGTCCGGGCTGTCTGCCCAGCTCACCCTCATCTGAGGGGGGAACACCTCAATCCGCCGAAGCAGCTCCCGCAGCTCCTCGTAAGCGTTCTGCGATCTGTTATTTGCCGACCCGCCGGGGAGTTCAACGGTCGGGTCGGCTTTGCTGGCCTCGGGCATGGGGAAGACCTCTCTCAGGGGCTGGGTTCGTTCGCCCTGTGTGCCTCTAGCGTCACAGCCAGCGCCGTACCCTCAACAGTAGGTACGTGGTTACAACCGAGCTGTAACACCGAGGAGTTGCACATATGGCCTTACAACCGGCCTCAGAGGAGCCCCAGGACGGGGCGGCGTTCCTGGGAAGGGAGGTACGCATGTGCCGCGAGGCCGCGAACATGACGCAGCAAGCGCTAGCCAAGGAGTCCGGATACACGCGGCCCTACGTCTCCCGCGTTGAGTCGGGAAGCCTTCTGGCCTCTGAGGAGTTCGTGGAGAGCTGTGACAGGGTCTTCGGCACCTCGGGGTACCTGGTCCGGCTGCGTCAGCGGTTGAGCGAGGGGGGACACCCTCGTTGGTTCGTCCCGTACCTGAAGCTAGAGCAGACAGCGACTCAGATCCTGGACTACTCCAACGCGCTCATCATGGGCATGCTCCAGACTCCGGCGTACGCGGCGGCCGTCTTCAAGGCCGTACACCCGAGGGAGACGCCCGATGAGACGAAGCAGCGGGTCGAGCTGCGCATCCGTCGTCACGATGTGATGGACCGGCCGAACCCCCCACTTCTGTGGGTCATCCTGCATGAGGCCTGTCTGAGGACGGCTGTGGGCGGCGCGGAGGTCATGGAGGGGCAGATGTCCCGGCTACTGGTTGAAGCAGAGTCCCCGCATGTGACGATCCAGGTTCATCCCTTCAGCGCAGGTGCACCGGCGTCCAGTTTGCCCTTTACTCTGATCATGCAAGACGAGCACCCGACAGTCTTGTACGGAGAGACTCGGGGGTTGGGGCACGTGACCGACTCGGCCTCTACTGTTGACGAGGCCAGCATCACCTATGACCGTCTCAGGGCGTCGGCCTTGTCCCCTGCTGACTCAGCGTCCATGATTCGAGAAGTGATGGAGGGCTACGCCCCATGAGCAACACCCGCCCCGGAGAGTCCTGGGCCAAGTCGAGTTACAGCGGTGGTGAAGGGGGCCAGTGCCTAGAGTGGCTCCCCTCTTCCGCAGCAGCATCCGGTGTCGTTCCGGTTCGGGACAGCAAAGCGCCGGCGGCTGGAACCATCTCGGTGACGGCGGGGGCCTGGTCCTCGTTCGTCGAGTTCGCTCAGGGTCAGGACATCTGACAGACTGAGCCGCGACGGGCCCCCTCCCGCCGAGTTTGGGAGGGGGCCCGTTCTCGTGTCTACGAAGCCCTCTAGGGCCCTCTGCGGCCTCCTCGGTTCCGCTGAGCCCGAGGGGCCTGACCTGCGTCATACGGCTGTCATACGGGCTTCCTAGGCCTGTAGGAGACCCTCATGTCCGGGATCCGGCCCGGCTCCTCGTGACCGTTCATCCATGCGTACCGAAGGATGTTGGCAGCGACCTTGAGTGCCCACTGAGTGGCGTCGGTGTCGTTCCCGAAGGCTTGTCGGATGGTGGCCAGGTCTCCGTTCATCTTGGGGGTACGGCGGACCGAGAGGATCTTGGGTGCCTTGCGCTCCTGGGTGGTCACTCGTCATCCCCCTCCGCCGTCAGGATGTGGTGGATGTCCTCCAAAACGTCATCCGACAGTGTTGGAGCCTGTGACATCCAGTGATCGAGCCACTCACTCTTTGTCATATTGGCAGGTCACCCGCCCGTCTCTGAGGTATCAGTTTCTTCACAGAGGAGAGTGCATGTCTTCGACTGCTTCTCCTGTGCGATTCATCGCATGGCCCCCATCTGCGAGCACTGCCGGGTGCAGATCATCGGCCAGGGCGTCGAGGTCGAGGGCCACTGGTACTGCGGCGCCCACTGCGCGCGGGCGGAGGGGAAGGCGGGCATCGTGGACCGGGCCTGAGCCGACCGCATGGGCACCCCCCTCCGACAGCACCCCACGGACCGGGAGGTACGGTCGTGGGGTGTACCGCTTCCTGTTGTCCCGGCAGTGGGTGATCCTCACGCTGGTCGCCCTCGTCCTCATCCCCACGATGATCCGGCTGGGCTTCTGGCAGATGCACCGCTACGAGGAGCGCAGCGCCCGCAACCAGCTGGTCTCCGACGCGCTCCACGCGAAGCCGGTGCCCGTGGAGCGGCTGACGTCCCCGGGGCACACCGTCACCCGCGACCAGCGCTACCGCGCGGTGACCGCGACGGGGACGTTCGACACCGCGCACGAGGTCGTCGTCCGGCGCCGGGTGAACTCCGACGAGACGGTCGGCTTCCACGTCCTCACCCCGTTCGTGCTCGCGGACGGCAGGGTGCTGCTGGTCAACCGCGGCTGGATCCCCGCGAACGGCCCGACCCAGACCGCCTTCCCGAAGATCCCCGCACCGCCCGCCGGCAAGATCACCGTCACCGGGCGGCTGATGCCCGACGAGACGACCGCGGCGAGCGGCATCAAGGACCTCAAGGGCCTGCCGGACCGGCAGATCATGCTGATCAACAGCGAGGAGCAGGCGAAGCGGCTCGGCGCGGAGGTACTCGGCGGCTACATCGCGCAGAGCGCGCCCGAGCCGAAGGGCGACAGCCCGGAGCTGATCGGCGGCAACCCCGGGGACGAGGACGCCGCGCTGAACTACGCCTACGCCATCCAGTGGTGGCTGTTCTCCGCCGCCGTCCCCGTGGGCTGGGTCGTCCTGGTCCGCCGGGAGCGCCGCGACCGCGCGGCGGCGGCCGTGGCGCAGGAGCGGAAGGAAGCGGCACCCGCGCCCGTGTAGGGCCTTCAGCACCCCCCGCAGGACCTTCAGCGCCCCGTGTAGGGCCCTTCAGCAGCAGCGGCCCGGTGACGCGCACTCGCTCCGTGCGGTGCGCATCCGCTGGTACTCCCGGCGGGAGACGTGCGGGTGGCGTGTGCGGTAGCGGTCGTACTCGGCTTCGCCGGTCACCTCGCGGGCGTACCAGAGCACGGTGGCGAGCACCCTGCGCAGGGCGGTCATGAGTCCGCTCCCACCAACGGCCGCTCTACGACGTCGAGGCGGGACTCGACGTACGGCGTCTCCGTCGTCGGCAGCGGTCCGGCGGCCCGTAGGGCCCGCACGCACACCACGCCGCAGTTGACCAGGACCGTGAGGACCAGCAGCAGGAAGACGGCCATGAGCACGCCGTCGACCGTGTTGTTGAGGACGATGGTGTGCATGTCGTCCATGGTCGTGGCCCCCGGCAGGAGCTTGCCCGCGTCGACGGCGTCGGCGTAGACGTCGCGCTGTGCGAAGAAGCCGATCTTCGGGTCGGCGGAGAACACCTTCTGCCAGCCGGCGGTGAAGGTGACGGCGACGACCCAGGCCAGCGGGATCGCGGTCACCCAGGCCCAGCGGGCCTTGCCGGACTTGACGAGCATGGTCGTGGTGACGGCCAGGGCGACGGCGGCGAGCAACTGGTTGGCGATGCCGAAGAGGGGGAACAGCTGCTTGATCCCGCCCAGCGGGTCGGTGACGCCGGCGTACAGGAAGTACCCCCAGGCGCCGACGACCAGGGCGCTGGTGATCCAGATGCCGGGCTTCCAGGTGACGCGGCCGATCGGCTTCCAGACGTTGCCCAGCATGTCCTGGAGCATGAAGCGGCCCACCCGGGTGCCCGCGTCCACCGTGGTGAGGATGAACAGCGCCTCGAACATGATCGCGAAGTGGTACCAGAACGCCTTCGTCCCGGCGCCGCCGAACACCCCGGAGAAGATCTCGGACATGCCCACGGCGAGGGTGGGCGCGCCGCCGGAGCGGCCGATCAGCGTCTGTTCGTCGACGGCGTGGGCGGCGGCGGTCAGCTGGTCGGGGGTGATGGCGAAGCCGAGGTGGCGCACCGCCTCCGAAGCGGTCTGCGCGGTCGGGCCGAGGAGAGCGGCCGGGGAGTTCATCGCGTAGTACAGGCCGGGTTCGAGGACACAGGCGGCGATCAGCGCCATGACGGCGACGAAGGACTCCGTGAGCATCGAGCCGTAGCCGATCAGCCGGACCTGGGACTCCTTGCGGATCAGCTTGGGCGTCGTACCGGAGGAGACCAGGGCGTGGAAGCCGGAGAGGGCGCCGCAGGCGATGGTGATGAAGAGGAAGGGGAAGAGCGAACCGGCGAAGACCGGCCCGGCACCCGTGTGGGCGAACTCGGTCACCGGTGCGGCCTTGAAGGTGGGAGCGGCGACCACGACGCCCACGGCCATCAGGGCGATGGTGCCGACCTTCATGAACGTCGACAGGTAGTCGCGGGGCGCCAGGAGCATCCACACCGGGAGCACGGAGGCGACGAAGCCGTAGCCGACCAGACAGAAGACCAGGGTCTCCGGGCTCCAGACGAAGTACTCGGCCAGGGACGAGTTCTGGATCCAGCCGCCGCCGAGGATGGCGAGCAGCAGGAGTCCCACGCCGAGGACGCTGGTCTCCACCACCCGGCCGGGCCGCAGAAAGCGCAGGTAGAAGCCCATGAAGAGGGCGATCGGGATGGTCGTGGCGACCGAGAAGGTGCCCCAGGCGGACTCCGCGAGGGCGTTGACGACGACCATCGCCAGCACCGCGAGCAGGATGATCATGATGGCGAAGACACCGATCAGCGCGGCGGCCCCGCCCACCCGGCCGATCTCGTCCCGGGCCATCTGGCCGAGGCTCTTGCCGTCCCGGCGCATGGAGAGGAAGAGGACGATCATGTCCTGGACCGCGCCGGCGAAGATCACGCCCGTGATGATCCAGACCGTGCCCGGCAGATAGCCCATCTGTGCGGCCAGTACCGGGCCCACCAGCGGTCCGGCGCCGGCGATGGCCGCGAAGTGGTGGCCGAACAGCACCCGGCGGTCGGTGGGGTGGTAGTCGACGCCGTCCTCGAGGCGCTCGGCCGGGGTGGCCCGGGTGTCGTCGAGGTCCAGGACCCGGCGGGCGATGAACCGCGAGTAGAAGCGGTAGGCGATGGCGTACGAGCCGAGCGCGGCCACCACCAGCCAGACGGCGGAGATCTCCTCGCCGCGGGAGAGCGCGAGGACGCCCCAGCCGACCGCGCCCGCGAGGGCCACAGCGGTCCAGACCGCGAGGGACTTGAGCGACATACGTGGCTTTTCCGGCGCCGGACGGCCGGTTCTGGGCATGACTGATGTGGGCATGGCGACTCCTGGTTGGAGCGATGGGCTGCGAGTACGGAGCGATGGACCGGGACGGTGGACGGTGGACGGCTCTCCCGCTCGCCGTCGGTCTGTGCAAGAGTTGCGCCCCCGCTGAGAACGGTTGACAGCGGATGTCCAGAAGATTTCCCGCCGGTTCCGTGTCATCCGAACCGGCCGCCCGCGCAACCAACAGTCGAGGGCACAGGCACACCAAAGGCGGTGACCCATGGCGGACGGAGCCATGACCACGACGTTCCTCGCCGTGATCGGCGGAGCGTCGCTGCTCGCCGTCACCGCGCGGCGCCTGCGTCCCGTCGACCGGCTGCCCGACCTGGAGGGCTGGGCGCTGGCCGACCGCTCCCTCGGCCCGGTGTGGACCTGGCTGCTGCTCGGCGGCACGGTCTTCACCGCGTACACCTTCACCGCCGTACCGGGTCTCGCGTACGGCAACGGCGGGTCCGCGTTCTTCGCGGTGCCGTACACGGTGATCGTCTGGCCGCTCGCCTTCGTGCTGCTGAGCCGGCTGTGGGCGGTGGCCCGCAGCAACGGCTATGTCACCGCCGCCGACTTCGTGCGGGGGCGGTACGCGTCGCCGCCGCTCGCCCTGGTGGTGGCGCTGACCGGGATCCTCGCGACCATGCCGTACCTGGCGCTGCAACTGCTCGGGATACGGGCGGTGCTGACCGCCGGGGGCGTCTATCCGCGCGGTGCGGCCGGGGACCTGGTGATGGTGGCGCTCTTCGCGGGGCTCGCGGTGGCGACGTACCGGCACGGGCTGCGGGCGCCCGCGGTGATCTCGGCGCTGAAGGCGGTGGCGGTGTTCGTCTCCCTGACCGCCGTCTGCTGGCTGGTCCTGCGGCACTTCGGCGGCCCCGGCCCGGTCTTCGAGGGCGCGGCCCGGCGGCTGGGCGGCACGGACGTCGCCCACTCCCCGCTGGTCCTCTCCCCCGCGCAGCAGCCCGCGTACGCCACGCTCGCGCTCGGCTCCGCGCTGGCACTGCTGATGTACCCGCACGTGCTCACCGCGGGGTTCGCCGCCGACGGACCGCGCACCCTGCGCAAGGTCTCGGTGGCGCTGCCCGCCTGGACCGCGCTGCTCGCCCTCTTCGGCTTCCTCGGCATCGCCGCCCTCGCGGCGGGCGTACGGGCTCCGGCGGGCGGCGCCGAGGCCGCCGTACCGATGCTGGTCGACCGGCTGATGCCGGGGCCGCTGGCCGGGCTGGTGTTCGCCGCGATCACGGTCGGTGCGCTGGTTCCGGCAGCGGTGATGTCGATCGCCGCCGCCACGAGCTTCGTACGGAACGTGTACGTCGAGTACGTCCATCCGACGGCCACGCCCAAGCGGCAGGTGCGCATCGCCAAGGCGGTGTCGCTGACCGCGAAGGCGGGGGCGGTGGCGTTCGTGTTCGGGCTGCGCGACCAGGACGCCGTCAATCTGCAACTGCTCGGCGGGGTGTGGATCCTGCAGATCTTCCCGGCCGTCGCGGTCGGGCTGTTCACCGCGCGGCTGCATCCGCGCGCGCTGCTCGCCGGCTGGGCCACCGGTATGGCGGCCGGCACCGTGCTGGTCGTCCGCGAGGGGTTCTCGTCCATCGTGACCGTGGGCTTCGGACCGCTGGAGGTCTACGCCGGGATGGTCGCCCTGCTGCTCAACCTGACCGTCGCGGTGGCCGGCACCGCGCTCCTCGAACGCCTCGGTGTCCCGCGCGGCGCCGACACCACCGACCTGCCCTCCCGCCTGACCCTCGGGCGGCCCCGCGAGACGGGAGCGAACAGACCGTGAGACGCAGACAGACGATTCCCGCGCCCGTTCCCGCGCCCGTTCCCGTGCCGGAGGCGTACGTGGAACCGGTGGCCGTTGCGGCGGAACCGGCGGACGCGGCGCGTGAGGCGGGCGTCGCCCGGCTCTTCGAGCTGCACTATTCCTCGATGCTGCGGCTCGCCGTGCTGCTGGGCGCCGACGACCCGGAGAACGTGGTGGCCGAGGCGTACTACCAGATCTACCGCAAGTGGCGCAGGCTGCGGGACGCGCAGGCGGCGGAGGCGTATCTGCGTTCCACCGTCTGCAATCTGACCCGGATGCGGATACGGCACCTCCAGGTCGCCCGCAAACACGTCGAGAGCCCGCCGGAACTTCCCGACGACACCGTCGCCTCCGCCGAGAGCACCGCGCTGCTCCACGACGACCAGCGGGTGCTGATCGACGCCCTCCAGCAGTTGCCGGCCCGGCAGCGGGAGGCGCTGGTGCTGCGGCACTGGCTCGGGCTGAAGGAGAGCGAGATCGCCGACGCGATGGGTATCTCCTGCGGCTCCGTCAAGACCCACACCTCACGCGGCCTCGCCGCGCTCACCCAGGCGATGGAGGCCCGGCGATGAACCACACGGGACGTGACCACACCGGCCCCGACCGCGCCGGACCCGACAACACCAGCGCCCACCTCACCGGCGCCCACCCCACCGGACCCGACAGCGCCGGCGCCGACCGCGCCGGCGCCCGCCGCACCGAGCGGGATCGCGCGCGGGGAGACGGCCGACCGGATCTCACCGAGCACGACAGCTGCCCCTCGCGGGGCCTCCGGCAGGAGCCCCCGGCCGCCGTGCGCACTGAGCGCGCGTTGCGCGAGGCGTTGGAGACGCTCGCCGACGGGGTGCACCCGGCCCGGCCCGCCCCGGACGTCTACCGCACGGCACGTGGTGAGTGGCTGCGCCGAGAGCGCCGGCGGCGGCTCGTGCTCGTCGTGCTGATCGCCGTCGTCTTCGCCCTGGCCACCCTGATCGGCCTGTGGGTGCTCAACCAGGCACCGGCCCACCCCGGCGTGATCTTCTCGGGCGCCGGGGAAGCCGTCGGTCATGCGTCACTCTCCCGGCCCCACCCCTGATTGCCATCCCCGTTCGGCGGGAACCCGCACTCCCGTGCACCCCCGCATCGAGGACTACGCCCTCATCGGCGACGAACAGACCGCCGCGCTGGTCGGCCGGGACGGTTCGATCGACTGGCTCTGTCTGCCCCGGTTCGACTCGGCGGCCTGCTTCGCCAAGCTGCTCGGCGACAAGAACAACGGGCACTGGCGCATCGCGCCCAAGGGCGCCGAGGGCCCCTGCGCCCGCCGCGCCTACCGGCCCGGCACCCTCGTCCTCGACACCGAGTGGGAGACCGACGAGGGCGCGGTGCGCGTCACCGACCTGATGCCGCAGCGCGAGGCCGCCCCGGACGTCGTTCGGATCGTCGAAGGACTGCGGGGCCGGGTCACCGTGCGCAGCACGCTGCGGCTGCGCTTCGACTACGGCTCGATCGTCCCGTGGATGCGTCGCTCCGACGGCCACCGGGTGGCGGTCGCGGGGCCGGACTCGACCTGGCTGCGCAGCGAACCGCCCGTGCGCACCTGGGGCGAGGACTTCTGCACGTACTCGGAGTTCACCGTCGAACCCGGCGAGCGGGTCGCGTTCGTCCTGACCTGGCATCCCTCGCACCATCCCCGGCCACCGCTCTGCGACCCCTTCGAGGGGCTGGAGACCAGCGTCGCCGACTGGCAGGCGTGGTCGGCCCGGTGCCGCTACCGGGGGCCGTACCGGGACGACGTGCTGCGCTCCCTGATCACCCTCAAGGCCCTCACCTACGCCCCCACCGGCGGCATCGTCGCCGCCGCCACCACCTCACTGCCCGAGGAACTGGGCGGGGTGCGCAACTGGGACTACCGCTTCTGCTGGCTGCGGGACTCCACGCTCACCCTGAACGCCCTGCTGGCCGTCGGCTACCTGGAGGAGGCCGAGGCATGGCGCGACTGGCTGCTGCGCGCGGTGGCGGGCGACCCGGCGGAGCTGCAGATCATGTACGGCCTGGCGGGAGAGCGGCGGCTGCCCGAGTACGAGGTGCCGTGGCTGGCGGGCTTCGCCGGCTCGGCGCCGGTACGGATCGGCAACGGCGCCGTGAAACAGCGTCAGCTCGACGTCTACGGCGAGGTCCTGGACTCGCTGTCGCTGGCCCGGCGGTCCGGGCTGCCGGGCAAGCCGCACATGTGGTCGCTCCAGGCGCTGCTGCTGAAGTTCCTGCGCACGGAGTGGCACAAGCCGGACGAGGGGCTGTGGGAGGTGCGCGGCGGCCAACGGCACTTCGTGCACTCCAAGGTGATGGTGTGGGTCGCCGCCGACCGCGCGGTACGCGGCATGGAGGACGACCCGAACCTGCACGGCGATCTGGACAGCTGGCGCGCCCTGCGTGACGAAGTGCACGCCGAGGTCTGCGCGAAGGGCTACGACCCCGTGCGCAACACCTTCACCCAGTACTACGGCTCCCGTGAGCTGGACGCGGCGCTGCTGCTCATCCCGCGCGTCGGCTTCCTGCCGCCCGACGACCCACGGGTGGTCGGCACCGTGGACGCGGTGCGCGCCGAGCTGGACCAGGGCGGCTTCGTCCGGCGCTACGACGCCGTCGACACCGATGTGGACGGCCTGCCGGGGGACGAGGGCGCCTTCCTCGCCTGCTCGTTCTGGCTCGCCGACGCCCTGCACATGACGGGCCGGACCGAGGAGGCGCGCGCGCTCTTCGACCGGCTGGTGGGCCTCACCAACGACGTGGGGCTGCTGGCCGAGGAGTACGACCCGGTGACCGACCGCCATCTGGGCAACTTCCCGCAGGCGTTCAGTCACATCGGCCTGGTGAACACCGCCCTCGCCCTGTTCGGGGGCGAGGAGGCGGGATAGGGGAGGATAGGGGCCATGGATCTTGGACTGAAGGACCGGGTGTACGTCGTCACGGGGGCCACGCGCGGCCTCGGCAACGCCGCCGCGCGTGAGCTCGTCGCGGACGGCGCGAAGGTGGTCGTCACCGGGCGGGACGACAAGCGTGTCGCCGACGCGGCTGCCGAACTGGGCCCGAACGCGGTCGGGGTCGCGGTCGACAACGCCGATCCCGAGGTGGCGACCCGGCTGATCACCGCCGCGCGCGAGGCCTTCGGCGGGTTCGACGGCGTCCTGGTGAGCGTGGGCGGGCCGCCGCCCGGGCTCGTCGCGGACACCACCGACGAGCAGTGGCAGTCGGCGTTCGAGTCGGTGTTCATGGGCGCGGTGCGGCTCGCGCGGGCCGCCGCCGCCGAGCTGGAGGCGGGCGGTGTGATCGGGTTCGTGCTGTCCGCGTCGGTGCACGAGCCGATCGCGGGGCTGACGATCTCGAACGGGCTGCGGCCGGGGCTCGCGGGCTTCGCCAAGTCCCTCTCCGACGAGCTGGGGCCGCGCGGGGTCCGGGTGGTCGGGCTGCTGCCGTCACGCATCGACACCGACCGCGTGCGCGAGCTGGACGCCCTGTCGGCCGACCCGGCGGCGACCCGGGCGGCCATCGAGTCGCGGATCCCGCTGCGCAGGTACGGCACCCCGGAGGAGTTCGGGAGGACGGCGGCCTTCCTGCTGTCCCCGGCCGCCTCCTACCTCACCGGGCTCATGATTCCGGTCGACGGCGGGATGCGGCACGGGTTCTGACGCCGGGCCACAGAGGTTCCGGGCGGATTCTGGCGCTGGATCAGCTGACCCGCTCCGCCTTGTGCTTGGCGGCCCGCAGGCGGACCTCCGTCGGCAGGGCCTTCAGGGCCGCCGAGTCCCGGGCATGAGTCAGGGCCTCGGCCGTCAGCCGGTCCAGGGCCGTCGCCGGGTCCACATGGGGTTCCAGCTGGAGCCGTACCCGGGTCTCCGGCGCGTCCCTGCGGCCCGTCAGGTGGACGTGGGCGTGCGTCACACCCTCCACCTCGCCCGCCTCGCCCGCCAGGACGCGCTCCAGGGCCCGGCCGCGCAGCAGCGCGCCCGCACCGTCGCCGGTGTCCACCAGCACCTCGCCGAGCCGGCGCCTGCGCAGGACCGACACCAGCCACCACAGGGCGAGCAGGACGAGGACCGCGAGGACGGCGATGACGACCGGCCACCACCAGTCGTCGTCCCGCCAGCGGGTGCGCTCGGCGGTGCTGAGCAGGACGTCGTGACGGCTGTCGTGGATCCACCAGGACGGCGGGGAGGCACCGAGCCCCACGGCCAGCACCGCTCCGCCGACGGCGAGCAGCACCAGACCGACGACTCCGATCAGTACGCGATTGACGGTCCGCAGCATCGCCCTCACCCCTTCTTCGCCGGCCGCCGCACATGGACGGACAGGGCGGGCGGCCGGACCAGCCCCAGTCCCCGCACCGCGTCCCCGAGTACGGCGTCCAGGTCGGCGTGTACGTCGTCCAGGTCCCGGAAGTGGCAGACGGCCCGTACGTCCGCGCGGCGGCGGCGGGCGTGGACCCGCGCCGACTGCACACCGGCGACCTCCATGGCCCGGTCGCGCAGCACCAGCGCCACGGCGTCCCGGTGCAGGCCGGCCCGGACGTCGGGGTGGGTGCGGCGCATCGGCAGGACGGCGCGCTGGCCCGGCGTGACGGCCAGGACGACCAGCCACAGGCCCAGGGCCGCCGCGACGCCCGCGCCGACCAGCACCCAGATGTCGTCGAGGGGGCGTTCGGCGAGCTGGTCGGCCAGCCCGCTGCGCCAGGCGAGGGCGTCGCGCCCGGCGCGGACGGCCACGACGTCGTAGAGGAACGCGCCCGCGACGACGAGCGACAGGGCGGCGACGACGGCCGCGGGGACCCTGCGCGCGGACCAGAAGCGGTGGCCGCCGCCGGAGTCCGGGACGTCCGGCGCGCGCTCGACCGACTGGTCCTTGCCCTGGTCCCCGTCCTTGTCCAGGACGGGCAGGGTCGTGGTGGTGCCCTCCGAGCCCCGGGGCTCGCTCATCGCGTCCTCCCGTGTGCGTGGGCGGAGGTCAGATGCAATCGTTCGACCTGGACGGCGACCTCCGGAACCGCCATTCCCACCAACGCGCCTACCCGCTCGGTGACATGTCGACGCACTTCGTGGCAACGGGTTCCGATGTCGGTGGGATAGCCGAGTTCCAGGTGCACGTGCACGTGTGCGGCGTCATGGTGCACGACCACGGTGGCGTGCGGGTGAGCCGCCTCCGGAGGCAGCGGGCCGACGGCCTCGCGGGCGGCCTGGGCGGCGATCTTGGCGACGACCCGGTCCGCGATCCGGGTCGCGCCGCGCTCGCCGGGCAGGACGACGGCCGACCGGGGGCCGGCGGCGTGCGCCCCTTCGCTCACGTCGGTCACCTGCGCCGGTCGTCACGCGTGCGGAAGAAGTCGCCGAGCTCCAGGTCCCCCTCCAGGAACCGGCCGACGACGAACCCGATGGCGCCCAGCGCGGCCACCAGGAGGAAGGCACCGAACCCGCCGAAGTATCCGGCGAAGCCCAGTGCCATGCCGGCGATCAAGCCGACCACGGCCATGCTCATGCTGTGTTCCTCCGCTTACGTCGTCGGGCGGACATGTCACTGGATCCGGGGTTCCGGCTCGTCTTCCTCTTCGTCGGGCAGTTTCACATCGCTCACCGCGATGTTGACCTCGACGACCTCGAGGCCCGTCATCCGCTCCACGGCCGCGACGACGTTCTCGCGTACGTCCCGCGCCACGTCCGAGATGGACACGCCGTAGTCGACGACGATCTCCAGGTCGAGCGCGGTCTGCACCTCGCCGACCTCGGCCTTCACACCGCGCGTGACCGACTTGGACCCGCCGGGCACCCGGTCCCGTACGGCGCCGAAGGTGCGGCTGATGCCGCTGCCCATGGCGTGGACGCCGAGGACGTCCCGGGCGGCGAGGCCCGCGATCTTCTCCACTACGCCGTCGGCGATGGTGGTCCGCCCTCTGGTCGACGGATCCCCGCCGCCGCGCCGGGTGCCCTTGCGGGTCGACACGGACTCCGGACCGCCTTCCGTGGTCTGCGTCCGGTTCTGCTGTGTTGCCTCAGTCATGGCCGTACGTCCTTTTCGGTCGTCGTCCCTTCGACCACCGTAAGCGCGGTTGCCCCGTCGCGCCCCAGGGATGCGGCAGGCTGGAGGAATGGACGGGTGGACGAGTGTGGTACGGCATCAGCTGGGCATTGGCCGGCTGCTCCCGCTGGGCGGGGCGCGGGACGGCGCGTGGATCACGGAGGAGGCGGCGCGGGACGCCCTGCGGGAGGCGGTGAGCGAACTGCCCGGGGTACGACTGGGGGCGCTGCGGGTGGGCCCCGTGTATCCGGAGTACGCGGCGGATGCCCACGGGGCCGCCGTACCGCCACCGCCGAGCGCCCTGCCGCCGGGGCCGCTCCGGGTGACGGCGGACTTCGCGGCGTCCTCGGCCGAGCCCCTGCCGACAGCGGCGGCCCGCGTACGCGAGGCCCTGGCGACGGCAGCGGCGCGGCGACTGGGCCTGGCGGTGACGGAGGTGGACCTACGGGTGACGGCCCTGCTGGACGCTGCGGATACCGACGGCTCCGCCGGGGGCGCGGGCGAGGACGGCGGCGGGCACGCGGGCGAGAGCGGGGGCACGGGCGGCGGCGGGCACGCGGGCGAGAGCGGGGGGAAGCCGGAGGCCGTATACCTGCCGGAGGTCGTAAGCCCACCGGTGTCGCCGCCGACCGCACCCCCACCGGCCACCGGCCCTGCGGCCACCGCCGGGCCCGCAGCCGGCGTTGGGCCGGCGCTCGCCGGTGCCGAGGTGCGGGTGGCCGAAGCCGCGCGGGCCGTGCCAGGGGTGGTGGGGACGACCAGGGTGCTCGGGCGGGCCGTACGGCTGGAGGACCACGCCGAGGACGGCGCCGCGCTGCCCCGTCGGCACGCGCGCGTGGAGATCGCCGTACACCCGGACCACCGGGCACTGGACGTGGCCCGGGAGGTCCGCGCGGCGGTGACGAAGTCGCTGCCGGACCGCCCGACGGTCGCCGTACTGGTCACAGCCGTGCGCTGAGGGGCACTCGCCGCGAGCGGCCCGGGCCCCGAGGGTGCCACTCGCTTCGTCACCACGCGCGCGTGGCGACGAGTTGCCCGGGCGGTCGGCGAGGGTGGTGTGCTGGTTGGGCCGGGTGGCGAGGGTTACTCGCCGAGGCCGGCCAGGTCGCGTAGGCGGCGGGACTGGGCGGCGCGTTCGGCGGTGCGCTGGGCGTCGTAGGTGCGGTCGGCGGCGCCGCGGAGGAGCGCCTTGGTTTCGATGACGGACTCGCGGGGCGCGTCGAGGATCGCCGTGGCGAGGTCGTGGGTCGCCGCGTCGAGGTCGGCCGTCGGAACGGCGATGTTGGCCAGACCGGCCGTCACCGCCTCCTCGGCGCCCACGAACCGGCCGGTCAGGCAGATCTCGGCCGCGCGGCCGTAGCCGACGAGCGAGACGAGGGGGTGCGTGCCGGTGAGGTCGGGGACCAGGCCGAGGCTGGTCTCGCGCATGGCGAACTGCACGTCGTTGGCGACGACGCGCAGGTCACAGGCGAGCGCCAGCTG
Organism: Streptomyces vulcanius; assembly: GCF_042653945.1. Taxonomy (NCBI): domain Bacteria; kingdom Bacillati; phylum Actinomycetota; class Actinomycetes; order Kitasatosporales; family Streptomycetaceae; genus Streptomyces; species Streptomyces vulcanius. Next base: position 110,524 of record NZ_JBHSFK010000012.1, read on the forward strand.
GAAGCCCGCGCCGATGGCATGGCCCTGGACGGCGGCGATGGACACGACGTCGCTCCGTCGCCACCAGGTGAAGCCCTCCTGGAACCCGGCGATGGCGGCGTCTAGTTCGGCGTCGCCACTGCGCGCGAGTTCGATGAAGGAAGGTTCGCCCTCGATCCCCTCGGGCGTGAACATCTGCCGGTCGAGGCCGGCGGAGAAGGACTTGCCCTCGCCGCGCAGCACGACCAGACGGACGGTGCCCGGCAGCAGCCGCCCGGCCTCGGCGAGCGCCCGCCACAGGGCGGGGCTCTGCGCATTGCGCTTGGCCGGGTTGGTCAGCGTCACCGTCGCGAGCGCGTCCTCGACGGTGAGCCGTACGCCGTCCTTGTCGAGCAGGGGAACGAGTTCCTTGGCGGGCGTGGCCATGGGGCGCCTCCGATGCGTGCGGTCAACAGAGCGATGCTAAGTGACTGCACAGTAACCACCCGGCCGATCGGAAGACCGACCGGGTGGCCACCATCGAAGCCGGTGGGCCGCCCGGGTCAGGACGAGGCGGCCTTCTTGCCTCGCGTCGCGCCGCCACGCCCACGAAGCGTGACACCCGACTCGCTGAGCATCCGGTGTACGAAGCCATACGAGCGGCCGGTCTCCTCGGCCAGCGCCCGGATGCTCGCACCGGAGTCGTACTTCTTCTTCAGGTCTGCCGCGAGCTTGTCGCGCGCGGCGCCGGTTACCCGGCTGCCCTTCTTCAGAGTCTCGGCCACCCGTGCCTCCTCATGGGAAGTGCGCTCTGGTCTCCTCATGATCACCCCTCCGGGCCTGGTTGGCCACCCATTCGGCAAGGTCCGTGCGAGAGGGTTTTGACGACAGGAGTGCGTCCACACAATCGGAATCTGTGATTCCACCCGATGGTGTTCGTGGGGCCGAACGGGTTGTTGCGTGAAGTACCAGGTCAGAGACGTGAAAGAGCCGACCCCTCGGTGATGGAGGGATCGGCAGGGAAATGGATGTAGGACACACCTCGATACGAGGAGATCTCACACAGATGATGGATCACCGATGGGCCGAATGATCCATTACCGATGATCAAGCGAAGCCGATCAGGCGATGCGCATCAAGCGATGCGCGTCAGGCGAGCGCGACGAGGTCCGCGTAGTCCGAGCCCCACAGGTCCTCGACGCCGTCGGGCAGCAGGATGATCCGCTCGGGCTGGAGCGCCTCCACCGCGCCCTCGTCGTGGGTGACGAGGACGACCGCGCCCTTGTAGGTACGCAGCGCGCCGAGGATCTCCTCACGGCTGGCCGGGTCGAGGTTGTTGGTGGGCTCGTCGAGGAGGAGGACGTTCGCGGACGAGACCACCAGGGTGGCGAGGGCCAGCCGGGTCTTCTCGCCGCCGGAGAGGACGGCGGCCGGCTTGTCCACGTCGTCGCCGGAGAACAGGAACGAGCCGAGCACCTTACGGACCTCGACGAGGTCCAGGTCGGGGGCGGCCGAGCGCATGTTCTCCAGGACGCTGCGCTCCGGGTCGAGGGTCTCGTGCTCCTGGGCGTAGTAGCCGAGCTTGAGGCCGTGACCGGGGCGGACCTCGCCGGTGTCGGGCGTCTCCACGCCGCCGAGCAGCCGCAGCAGGGTGGTCTTGCCGGCGCCGTTCAGGCCCAGGATGACGACCCGGGAGCCCTTGTCGATGGCGAGGTCGACATCGGTGAAGATCTCCAGCGAGCCGTACGACTTCGACAGGCCCTCGGCCATCAGCGGCGTCTTGCCGCAGGCCGCGGGCTCCGGGAAGCGGAGCTTGGCGACCTTGTCGGAGACGCGGACGGCCTCGAGCCCGGCGAGCAGCCGGTCGGCGCGCTTGGCCATGTTCTGCGCGGCGACGGTCTTGGTGGCCTTGGCGCGCATCTTGTCGGCCTGGGAGTGCAGTGCGGCGGCCTTCTTCTCGGCGTTCTGCCGCTCGCGCTTGCGGCGCTTCTCGTCGGCCTCGCGCTGCTGCTGGTAGAGCTTCCAGCCCATGTTGTAGACGTCGATCTGGGAGCGGTTGGCGTCCAGGTAGAACACCTTGTTGACGACCGTCTCGACCAGGTCGACGTCATGGCTGATGACGATGAAGCCGCCGCGGTAGGTCTTGAGGTAGTCGCGCAGCCAGACGATCGAGTCGGCGTCCAGGTGGTTCGTCGGCTCGTCGAGGAGGAGCGTGTCGGCGTCCGAGAACAGGATGCGGGCCAGTTCGACCCGGCGGCGCTGACCGCCGGAGAGCGTGTGCAGGGGCTGGCCGAGCACCCGGTCGGGCAGGTTGAGCGCGGCGGCGATCGTGGAGGCCTCGGCCTCGGCGGAGTACCCGCCCTTGGTGAGGAACTCCGTCTCCTGGCGCTCGTACTGCCTCATGGCCTTCTCGCGGGTGGCGCCCTGGCCGACCGCGATCCGCTGTTCGTTCTCGCGCATCTTGCGGATGAGGACGTCGAGACCGCGCGCGGAGAGGATGCGGTCGCGGGCGAGGACGTCGAGGTCGCCGGTGCGGGGGTCCTGCGGGAGGTAGCCGACCTCGCCGGAGCGGGTGACCTGTCCGCCGGCCGGGACGCCCTCGCCGGCCAGGACCTTGGTGAGGGTGGTCTTGCCGGCGCCGTTGCGCCCGACCAGGCCGATGCGGTCGCCCTTGGCGACACGGAAGGAGGCGTTCTCGATGAGGATGCGGGCACCGGCGCGCAGCTCGATGCCGGAAGCGGAGATCACGGTCAGACTCCTGTGCGGGGTCGGTGGCGGAAGGGGCGGCTGATGACGTTCCCGCCGTCTAATGCGCGAGGAGAATGGCCATAGCGGTAAGTCTAACGGGCTCATGCAAGCGCTTTTCCTGCGCACAGAGGGAGTGATCGGCATGGCAGGCACGAACGGCGCGCGTCCGAGCGTCTACCCGACGCTGCTCTACACCGACGCGAAAGCAGCGATCCGCCAGCTCACGGAAGCCTTCGGATTCACCGAGCTCTCGGTGTACGAGGGCGAGGACGGCTCGGTGATGCACGCCGAGCTGGTGCAGGGCAACGGCGCTGTGATGCTGGGCTCGAAGGGCCGCGGCGGTGTCTTCGACAAGGCGATGGGCGAGGGGGGCACCACGGGGGTGTACGTCGTGGTGGACGACGTCGACGCACACCACCGGCGGGCCGTGGAGCACGGCGCGGAGATCCTGATGCCCCCGACGGACCAGGACTACGGCTCCCGGGACTACATGGCCCGGGACGCCGAGGGCAACATCTGGAGCTTCGGCACGTACGCCCCGGACATCCAGGGCTGAGCGCCTCTTCGGTAACTCAGCTGCCGCCGGTGTGCACCTGGAAGGCGGCCCGGCGGACGGCCTTGGCCAGCGCCGGGTCGGGGTGCGCGGCGGCGAGCGCCACCAGCACCTGCACGGTGCGCGGGTGTCCGACGGCCCGTACCTCGTCCAGGAGCGCGGGCACGGTCGGCTGGAGCGCGGACTCCAGGTGGCGTACGAGCATCGGGGCCTCGCCGTGGTCGGCGACGGCCGCGGCGGTGTCGACCCACAGCCAGGTGGCCTCCTCGCGGGTGAGCACCTCGTGCGCGTCCTCGGGGTCGACGCCGTCGTGCTCGGCCAGCCACAGCAGGGCGTACGGCCTGAGGGCGGGCTCGTCGACGACCGCGCGTACGTCGGGCTCGGCGGGGGCCCCCACGACACGCAGCGCCTCGAAGGCGAGGCCGCGCAGCAGGGCGTCCTCGCCGCGGGAGGCGACGAGGAGTTCGGTGACGGCGCCGCCGACGGTGCGGGCGGCGAGCCAGGCGCGGTACTCGGCGCGGGCGGCGTTGGGGCGGAGCTGGGCGCAGCCGCGCAGCATGTCCTCGGCGGCCTGCTCGATGTTGCCGGCCGGGCTCTGCGCGGCGACGCAGATCTGCTCCAGCTTGACCCAGACCGCCCAGTTGCCCAGCGGGGTGAGGGTGGCATGGCCGTCGCCGCAGGTGAGGGCGCCCACGGCGGCGAGGGCGCGCAGGGCCCAGTCGAGGAGGGGGGCGAGCTCGGCGTCGTGGGCCGGCTCCGCCGGGTCGGCGTCGGCGGCGGGCTCGGCGGCCGTGGGGCCCTTCCCGGCGGCGTAGGGGACCTCGCAGCGCTCGGTGCGCAGTTCGGTGACGCGCTGGCGCAGCAGGTCCAGGAGCTGGTCCACGGGGACGGGCCCGGCGGACAGCTGGAGGAAGGAGAGCACCTGCGGCATGGCCGAGACGACCTCGGCGACGGTCGCCGCCTCCTCCCCCGCGGGTTCCGGGGTGGCGAGGGACCAGGCGTCGAAGAGGGCGACCCAGCCGCGCAGTACGGCGCTGTCGTCGCGGTCCCAGGCGCGCAGTCGCCAGCCGGGGCGCGCGCTGTCGCCGTGCACCTCGACGAGACCGGCCAGCCGGGCGGTGTCCCAGTCGTGGCGGACCTGATCCGGGGTCAGGCCCAGATCGCGGCCCGCGCGTTCGGCGGTCGGGTCGGCGAGGACGGCTGTGCCGTCGGCGGTCGCGGCGTCGCCGCCGGGTCCGAGGACGCTGTCGGCCCAGCGGGCGACGCGAGCCGCCGCGGCCAGTCCTGAGCGTGCCATTCTGGCCAGCTCCGCCGGTGCCGGGGTGCCCTCCGGAGGGCGGGGCGCGGGGCGGCGCGGGCGCCGCTGGTTCACAGCTGTGGGGGCGGCGGCCAGGGGTCGCGGGCGGACGAGTCGAAGCCTGGAGTCGCGCGGGATACGGGACGTCACGGGTGCAGTCTTCCGGTTGACGGTCCGAAAACCCAAACGGAATGTCACGGCGGGCTACGGGACTGGCCAAGGCAGGGGGTGCGGAGAGACGCGAGGAGGCGGGTTCAGGCCAGTGGTACGGGGTTAAACGGAACTTCCGGGACCGCTGCGGCGGGAGTTCAGCTGAGCGGGGTGAGGAATCGGCGCAGGGCCTCCTCGTAGCCTTCCGGGTCGGCGTTCCACATGGCGCCGTGCGGGGCCCGCTCGACGGTGTGCAGGGCGACGAGGTCGGGGCGGGCGGCGGCGAGGCGACGGGAGGCGGCCCAGGGCGCCACGGTGTCGTCGGGGCCGTGGACGACCAGCGCCGGCACGGTCAGCCGGGCCGGATCGGCGGCCTCGTCGGCGTGGACGCCGTCACCGCCGTGCAGTCCGGTGCGGCCCTGCGCGGCGCGGACGGCGAGCGGCAGCAGGACGCCGGGGGTGTGCCGGGCGGCGGCGAGGGCGCGCAGCGTGGCCTGCCAGCTGAGCACCGGGGAGTCCAGGACGAGCCCGGAGACCAGGTCGCGCACCCCGGAGTGGGCGGCGGCGCGCAGCGCCATGGTGGCGCCGGTGGACCAGCCGAGCAGGATGACGCGTTCGGCGCCGTAGCGGACGGCGTAGCGCATCGCCGCGTCCACGTCCCGCCACTCGGTCGCGCCGAGGTGGTTCAGGCCGTCAGGGGGGCGGGGCGCGCCGAGGTCGCCTCGGTAGGCGAGGGCGAGCACCGGGAAGCGGCGCTCGTGCAGGAAGCCCAGGAGGTTCAGGGCGTGCTCGCGGGTGGTGCCGAGCCCGTGCGCCGCGATCACCCAGGTGCGGCGGGCTCCGGGCACGAACCAGGCGGGCAGCGGGCCGAGCTCGCCGGGCACGTCGACGTCGGCGTGTTCGAGACCGAGGGCGGCGCTCGGGTTGCCGACGTACAGGTTCGGGGTGAGCCACACCGCGTCGCCGGCTTCGAGGGTGCCGTGCGTGACGCGTTCGAGGCGGCGTACGACGGTGTCGGCGGACTGGGAGGCGCCGGTCAGCACGGGGCCGACGACCGCGTGCGAGCCGTCGCCGGCCAGGCCGTAGGTGCCGGGGCGCAGGGCGGCCAGGTCCCGGGTGAGGGTGACCTGGCCGGCGGCCGTGCCGTGCACGGTGAGCCGGGGTTCGGTGGGCAGGGGGCGGCCGGGCGGCGCCTTCAGCGCGGCGTCGCTGGCGAACCGGCCGGCGGCGACACTGGCGGCGCCGGCGGCCAGGGCTGCGGTGACGGCGGCGGCCGTCGCGGTGACAGTGCGCACGCGTCCAGTGTCCTGGCCATTCATCCTCATGGCCAGTGGGGCGGGGGTTGGGGTGACGGGCGGGGGCCCGGGGGGTGGTGGGGTTGCCGGGAGTTCGGCACCGACGGTGTGCGCCGTCGCGGCTGACCGCCGTCGCGGCTGACCGCCGTCGCGGCGGAGAAAGGAGCCGATGGCTCAGCGGTGCCGGCCGTAGTCCCTCAGGCGCTCCCCCGCCTCCGCCACCTGTTCCTCCGTCAGGAGGGCGGGTTTCAGGCCGGGTACCGAGGACGCCGTCAGCCAGAGCCGGCACATCCACTCCAGCTGGGCCGTGCGGTCGTATGCCTCGTCGAGGGTGGTGCCGTAGGTGAGGGTGCCGTGGTTGCGCAGGAGGCAGCCGGTGCGGTCGGCCAGGGCGCGGAGGGTGTTCCGGGCCAGTTCCTCGGTGCCGTACAGGGCGTAGGGGGCGACCCGGACGGGGCCGCCCAGCGCGCCCGCCATGTAGTGGACGGTGGGGAGTTCGTCGACGAGGACCGAGACGGCGGTGGCGTGCACGGCGTGGGTGTGGACGACGGCCCCGGCGTCGGTGGCGCGGTACACGGCGAGATGCATGGGCAGCTCACTCGTCGGGGTGAGGCCGCCGAGGACCTGTCGGCCGGTCGTGAGGTCGACGCCGGTGGCGTCCGCCGGAGTGAGCCGGTCGTACGGCACGCCTGACGGGGTGACCAGCACGGTGTCGCCGACGCGTACCGAGACGTTGCCCGAGGTGCCGACGACGAGTCCGTCGGTGACCGTACGGCGGGCCGTCGCCACGAGCGCCTCCCAGGCGCGTTGCTGACCATTCATGCCGCGATCCTGCCAGGCTGGGCGACTTCTCCTCCTAGCCTCTGGCTGACATTCGCGCCTGCCACCACCCCGGGGGAACAACCATGGCCCGCGTCCGCATCCTGGCCGCCGCTTCCGTCGCCGCACTCGTCGCCGTCGGCGGCCCGCCCGCCTCGGCGGCGGAGTTGCCCAGGGGGCACGACGTCGCGTCCCATCAGCGGACCGTCGACTGGGCGGGGGCGAGGAACGCCGGCGCGCGCTTCGTCTACGTCAAGGCGACCGAGTCGACCGGCTACCGCAACCCGTACTTCGCGGCGCAGTACGACGGGGCCGCGAGTGCCGGACTGCTGCGGGGGGCGTACCACTTCGCGCGGCCGGACCGGAGTCCGGGCAGGGCCCAGGCCGCGTACTTCGTACGCAACGGGGGCGGCTGGCGGGCCGACGGGCGGACGCTGCCGCCCGCGCTGGACATGGAGTACAACCCCTACGACGCGCGGCGCCCCTGCTACGGCCTGAACGCGGCGCGGACGGTCGCCTGGGTCCGGGCGTTCAGCGACGAGGTGCTCCGGCTGACCGGCCGCCGGCCGGTGATCTACACGACCACCCACTGGTGGAACACGTGCACGGGCGGCAGCGGTGCCTTCGCCGCGGACCACGCACTGTGGATCGCCCGGTACGGGTCGGCGGACGCGGGGACGCTGCCGGGCGGCTGGTCGTCGTGGACCTTCTGGCAGTACGCCGACCGGGGCCGCCTTCCGGGGGATCAGAACGTCTTCAACGGCTCGCCGTCCCGGCTGACTCGGTTCGCCACCGATCCAGACGCCACGGACACCCCAGAGACCTCTTGAGTTCACCTTCCGTTCATTCAGGTTACTTACCTTCAACTGGCCAGTAACGTCAAAAGAATGACTGGGTAAATGGAAAGCTTCTCGCTGATCCTCGCGATTGTGGTCGTCACCGCACTTGCGTTCGATTTCACGAACGGTTTCCACGACACCGCCAACGCGATGGCCACGACCATCTCGACCGGTGCGCTCAAGCCCAAGGTGGCGGTGGCCATGTCCGCCGTGCTCAACCTGGTGGGCGCCTTCCTCTCCGTGGAGGTCGCCAACACGATCTCCAAGGGGCTGGTCGACGAGAGCGGCATCCGGCCCGAGGTCATCTTCGCCGCACTGGTCGGCGCGATCCTGTGGAACCTTCTGACCTGGCTGGTGGGCCTGCCCTCCAGCTCCTCGCACGCCCTGATGGGCGGTCTGATCGGCGCCACCATCGCCTCTGCGGGCTCGGGTGCGGTGCACGGCGACGTGCTGGTCACCAAGGTCCTGATCCCGGCGATCGCCGCGCCGATCGTCGCCGGAGCCGCGGCGATGCTCGCGACCCGGCTCTCCTACACCCTCGGCCGGAAGGCCGACGGAAAGGCCGCCGAAAAGGGTTACCGGGCCGGGCAGATCGCCTCGGCCGGGCTGGTCTCCCTCGCGCACGGCACGAACGACGCGCAGAAGACGATGGGCATCATCACCCTCGCCCTGGTCGCCGGCGGCGCCGTGGCCCCCGACTCCGACCCGCCGGTCTGGGTCATCCTCTCCGCGGGCCTGGCCATCGCGCTCGGCACCTACCTCGGCGGCTGGCGCATCATCCGCACCATGGGCAAGGGCCTGACCGATCTCCGGCCGCAGCAGGGCTTCGCCGCCCAGACCAGCGCGGCGACGGTCATCCTCGCCTCCTCCCACCTCGGTTTCTCCCTCTCCACCACGCACTCGGTCTCCGGCGCGGTGATGGGCGCGGGCCTCGGCCGCAAGGGCGGTGTGGTCCGCTGGTCGACGGCGACCCGGATGTTCGTGGCCTGGGGCCTGACGCTCCCGGCGGCGGCCCTGGTGGGCGCGCTCGCCGAGTCCGTGACGGACCTGGGCGACTGGGGCACGGCGGTCGTGGCCTTCTTCCTCGTTGCCTCCAGCGCGGCGATCTGGAAGGTCTCGCGGCGCGAGGTCGTCGACGCGACGAACGTCAACGCGACCGAGGAACCGGCCATCGCTCTCGTCACCGACGACCTGAAGGCGACCATTCCGGCCCCGGCCCCGGCCGCCACCGCCGCGACCACCGAGCCCACCGCCCCGGCCGTCTGAGCCCCCCGGTACCAAGGACACGAAGGAAGAGAACCAGCATGAAGATCGACTGGGCGGCCCTGGGCTCCGTCTTCGGCGTCAGCCTCGTGGTCACGGTGGGCCTGGTGGCCCTGTTCACCCTCGGCGTCATGGGCCTGTCCCGCCGCGAACGCGCCGCGGAACAGGGCGACTCCGCCGCGCTCGCCCTGACCGGCGCCTACGCCTGCTTCGCCGCCTGCGCTGCGGCGGTGGCGTACGGCATCTCACTCATCGTGGTCTGACCGTCTCCCGTGGGCGGCCCTCCCCTGTCTCAGCAGGGGGGGGAGCCGACGTCAGGTCCCAGAGCACGATGCCGTCGTCAACACTGACTCACGGCCACCTCCCCGTCCGCCCGGCACCTCGCGCTCCACCCCGCAGCCGCGCCGTGGCCACGACGACGCCCGCCTCCGCGCCGAGGGGCGATGCCGGACTCGACGGTGCCGGACCCGGGCGTGGAGTGTCTCCGCCGCCCCCGCGAGCCCGCCGCCGCCCCGCGACACACGCTGGACGCCCGCGGAGCCGTCGCCGAACACCTCCAGCAGCACCACCTGCCCAAGGGGATTCGCCCCGAGTCGGTGGCCGGGACGAGCCCGGCGTACCGGCGATGTGGGGTTCTGCACACTCTCCCCGTGCAGGTCAACGGCAAGTTGACGGGTCTTCCGGGCCCGTGGTGGACTGCCGGAGCCATGTACGGCGGCAGGAGAGGAAGCCGGTGTGAATCCGGCGCGGTCCCGCCACTGTGACCGGGGTAGCAATCCCCGGGAGCCAGGAACTCTCACCGCCGGTCTAGTCGAACCAGGGCGTGGACACCCTGAGTGAGGACATATCGCCATGCTCGCTGGGCCGTTGAGGTACCGCACCAGGTCACTGCCCGACCCCACGGCCGGCTGAGCCGATGCGTGCCGATCGCGTCTTCGCGTACGGCGCCGCCGCCGGCCTCCTCGGTGATCTGCTGCTCGGCGATCCGCGCCGCGGCCATCCGGTCGCCGCGTTCGGACGGGCGGCCGGCGCCGTGGAGCGGGCGCTGTGGCGGGACCACCGCGGCTGGGGCGCGCTGCACACCGCCGTGTGCGTGGGCGGGGCGGTGGCCCTGGGCGCCGTCGCCGAGCGGGCCGTACGGTCCTCCCCCGCCGCTTCCGTCGCGCTGACCGCCGCCGCCACCTGGGCCGTCGTCGGCGGGACCTCGCTCGCGCGCGAGGCCCGGGTGATCGGGCGGGCGCTGGAGGCGGGGGACGTCGAGGCCGCCAGGGCGCGGCTGCCGCATCTGTGCGGGCGGGATCCGCAGGCCCTGGACGCCGACGGCGTCGCCCGAGCGGTCGTCGAGTCCGTCGCCGAGAACACCTCCGACGCCGTCGTGGGGGCGGTGGTGTGGGGGGCCGTCGGCGGGGTGCCGGGGCTCCTCGGGTTCCGGGCGGTCAACACGCTGGACGCCATGGTCGGGCACCGGTCCGCGCGTCACCGGCGCTTCGGGTGGGCGTCCGCGCGCCTCGACGACCTCGCCGGCTGGCCGGGGGCGCGGCTCACCGCCGTACTCGCCGCCCTCGCGGGTGACGATCCGCGCGGGGCCGCGCGGGCCTGGCGGGAGGACGCCGGCCGGCACCCGAGCCCCAACGCCGGTCCCGTCGAGGCGTCCTTCGCGGGGGCGCTCGGGGTGCGGCTGGGCGGGACGCTGTCGTACGGCGGCCGGGTCGAGCACCGTCCGGTACTGAACCAGGAGGGGCGTGCCGTGCAGGCCGACGACATCGAGCGGGCCGTACGGCTGTCCCGCCGGGTCGGTCTGCTCGCCCTCGGCGTCGCCGCGGCGGTCAAGGGGGCTGCGTCATGACGGGCGGAGGCCTGCTGGTCGCCGGGACCACCTCCGACGCCGGGAAGAGCGTCGTCACCGCCGGGATCTGCCGGTGGCTGGTGCGGCAGGGGGTGAAGGTCGCGCCCTTCAAGGCGCAGAACATGTCGCTCAATTCGTTCGTGACGAAGGAAGGCGCCGAGATCGGGCGGGCGCAGGCCATGCAGGCGCAGGCCTGCCGGGTGGAGCCCACCGCGCTGATGAATCCCGTGCTGCTCAAGCCGGGCGGTGAGCGCAGCAGCCAGGTCGTGCTGCTCGGGAAGCCCGTCGGGGAGATGAGCGCCCGTGGCTATCACGGGGGGCGTCAGCAGAAACTCCTCGGAACGGTTCTCGACTGTCTCGCCGAACTGCGGGGCACGTACGACGCGGTGATCTGCGAGGGCGCGGGTTCGCCCGCCGAGATCAACCTCCGGCGGACCGACATCGTGAACATGGGGATCGCCCGGAATGCCGGGCTGCCGGTCCTCGTCGTCGGCGACATCGACCGCGGGGGCGTCTTCGCGTCCTTCTTCGGGACCGTCGCCCTGCTCTCGCCCGAGGACCAGGCGCTGATCGCCGGGTTCCTCGTCAACAAGTTCCGGGGTGATGTCTCGCTGCTCGAGCCGGGGTTGGACATGCTGCACGGGCTCACCGGGCGGCGCACCTACGGCGTGCTGCCGTTCCGGCACGGTCTCGGGATCGACGAGGAGGACGGACTGCGGGTCTCGCTGCGCGGGACCGTGCGCGAGTCGAACGTCTCCCCGCCCGTCGGGGAGGACGTGCTGCGGGTGGCCGTCTGCGCGATCCCGCTGATGTCCAACTTCACGGACGTGGACGCGCTGGCCGCCGAGCCGGGTGTCGTCGTGCGGTTCGTGGACCGGCCCGAGGAACTGGCCGACGCCGACCTCGTCGTCATCCCCGGGACGCGGGGGACCGTACGGGCGCTGGAGTGGCTGCGCGAGCGGGGGCTGGCGGACGCCCTGCGGCGCAGGGCCGCCGAAGGGCTGCCCGTGCTGGGCATCTGCGGCGGCTTCCAGATCCTCGGCGAGCACATCGAGGACGAGGTCGAGAGCCGGCGCGGACACGTGGAGGGGCTGGGAGTCCTTCCCGTGCGGGTGAGGTTCGCCCGGGAGAAGACCCTCACCCGGCCGGTGGGCGAAGCCCTCGGCGAGCCGGTCGAGGGGTACGAGATCCATCACGGGGTCGCCGATGTCGTAGGCGGGGAAGCGTTCATCTCCGATGACGAAGGACACAGCCTGGACGGCTGCCGGGTCGGGCAGACCTGGGGAACCCACTGGCACGGCTCGCTGGAGTCGGACGGGTTCCGGCGGGCGTTCCTGCGCGAGGTGGCGACCGCCGCGGGCCGCCGGTTCGTGCCGGCCGCCGACACCTCCTTCGCCGCGCTGCGCGAGGAGCAGCTCGACCGGCTCGGCGACCTGATCGAACAGCACGCGGACACCGACGCGCTCTGGCGGCTCATCGAGTCGGGCGCGCCGCAAGGACTGCCTTTCATTCCACCGGGAGCGCCCGCATGAGCACAGTGTTGTTGTTGTCGACCGCCGACACCGATCTGCTGGCGGCCCGGGCCGCCTCCGGCGCCGACTACCGGATCGGCAACCCGACCCGGGTGGATGTCGAGCGGGAGCTTCCAGGGCTCGTCGAGGGCGCGGACCTCGCCGTCGTACGGCTGCTCGGCGGGAAGCGGGCCTGGGAGGACGGGCTGGCCGCGCTGAAGGCGGCCGGGATCCCGACCGTGCTGCTTGGCGGCGAGGCGGTGCCGGACGCCGAGCTGATGGCGGAGTCGTCGGTGCCCGCCGGTGTCGTCGCGGAGGCGTTGCGCTACCTCGTCGAGGGCGGGCCCGCGAACCTCACGGAGCTCGCCCGGTTCCTCTCCGACACCGTGCTGCTGACCGGTGAGGGGTTCGTCGAGCCGCAGAAGATGCCCGAGTACGGCGTCCACGGCGAGCGTGCCTTCGTGGAGGGCCGGCCGACCGTCGGTGTCCTCTTCTACCGGGCCCACCAACTGAGCGGCAACACCGCCTTCGTGGACACCCTGTGCGAGGCGGTCGAGGCGCGGGGCGCCAACGCCCTTGCCGTGTACTGCGGTTCGCTGCGCGGGGCGGACGCGGGCCTGTACGAGATCCTCGGCCGGGCCGACACCCTCGTCGCCACCGTGCTCGCCGCCGGCGGCACGCACGCCTCGCAGGCCTCGGCCGGCGGGGACGAGGAGGCGTGGGACATCGGGGCGCTCGCCGACCTCGACGTGCCCGTGCTGCAAGGACTTTGTCTGACCTCCTCGCACGCGGCCTGGGAAGCGTCCGACGCCGCCCTGTCCCCCATGGACGCGGCGATGCAGGTCGCGATCCCCGAGTTCGACGGACGCCTCATCACCGTGCCGTTCTCCTTCAAGGAGCAGGGTCCGGACGACGTCCCGGTGTACAGGGCCGACCCCGAGCGGGCCGCGCGCGTCGCCGGAATCGCCGTACGGCACGCCCGGTTGAAGCACAAGGCGAACGCCGAGAAGAAGCTCGCGCTGGTGTTCACCGCGTACCCGACCAAGCACTCCCGGGTCGGCAACGCGGTCGGCCTGGACACGCCCGCGTCAGCGGTACGGGTCCTGGACGCCCTCAAGGGCGCCGGGTACAGCGTCACCGAATACCCCTCCGGCGGCGACGAGTTGATCCACCGGCTGATCGAGGCCGGCGGTCATGACGTGGAGTGGCTGACGGAGGATCAGCTGGCCTCGGCGCCCGCGCGGGTGCCGCTCGCCGACTACCGGGCGTGGTTCGACAAGCTCGACCCGGGACTCAGGGAAGCCATGCTGGAGGCGTGGGGCGAGCCACCGGGGAACCTGTACGTCGACGGGGACGACATCGTGCTCGCCTCCCTCCGGTTCGGGAACGTCGTCGTGATGATCCAGCCGCCGCGCGGCTTCGGGGAGAACCCGATCGCGATCTACCACGACCCGGACATGCCGCCCTCCCACCACTACATGGCGGCCTACCGCTGGCTGGAGAACAGTTTCGGCGCCGACGCCGTCGTGCACATGGGCAAGCACGGCACGATGGAGTGGCTGCCGGGCAAGGGCCTCGGGCTCAGCGGCGGTTGTGCGCCGGACGCCGTGCTCGGCGAACTGCCCCTCATCTACCCGTTCATCGTCAACGACCCCGGCGAGGGCACCCAGGCCAAGCGGCGCGGACACGCCACCGTCGTCGACCACCTGGTGCCGCCGATGGCGCGCGCGGACACCTACGGCGACCTGGCGAAGCTGGAGCAGCTGCTCGACGAGTACGCGCTCGTCTCCGACCTGGACCCGACGAAGGCCCCGGCGGTGCGGGCGCAGATCTGGACGCTGGTCAAGGCGGCCGAGCTGCACCACGACCTGCATGTCGACGACCAGCCGGACGACGACGCCTTCGACGAGTTCGTCATGCACATCGACGGCTATCTGTGCGAGATCAAGGACGTTCAGATCCGCGACGGTCTGCACATCCTCGGCGGCGGTCCGGTCGGTGAGCCGCGCGTGAACCTCGTGCTCGCGGTGCTGCGGGCCTCGCAGGTGTGGGGCGGGCAGGCGAACGCGCTGCCGGGGCTCAGGGCCTCGCTGGCGGCCCGTTTCGGGCTGGTCGAGAAGGAGTTGCTGGCCGAGCCGGGCGCTCCGGTGAAGGTCTCGGTCGAGCTGACGGATCTGGTGGAGGGTCCGTCGCGGACGGCGGCCGACGCGATCGATCTGCTGGAGCAGCTGTGCCGGGGGCTGGCGGAGGGGATGGAGTCCCACGGCTGGGACCGCGCAGCCGTCCCGGCTCTGGTGCGGAAGGTACTCGGCACCGAACTGCCTGATGCCGTGGCGGTGTTGGAGTTCGCCTGCGCGGAGGTCGTGCCTCGGCTGGAGAGGACGACCGACGAGATCGGGCACATCCTCAAGGCCCTGGACGGCGGGTACGTCCCGGCCGGACCGTCGGGCTCGCCGACGCGCGGCCTGGTCAACGTCCTGCCGACGGGGCGGAACTTCTACTCCGTCGACCCCAAGGCCATTCCCTCCCGGCTGAGTTGGGAGGTCGGGCAGTCGCTCGCCGACTCACTGGTACAGCGGTACCTCCAGGACACCGGTGAGTACCCGAAGTCCGTCGGCCTGACGGTGTGGGGCACCTCGGCGATGCGGACGCAGGGCGACGACATCGCGGAGATCCTGGCGCTCCTCGGCTGCCGCCCGGTGTGGGACGACGCCTCGCGGCGGGTGACCGGCTTCGAGGTGGTCTCCCTGGAGGAGCTGGGCCGGCCGCGCATCGATGTCACGGTCCGTATCTCCGGCTTCTTCCGGGACGCGTTCCCGCACGTGGTCGGGCTGATCGACGACGCCGTACGCCAGGTCGCCGATCTGGACGAGCCCGCCGAGAGCAACTTCGTGAAGGCCCACGCCGACGAGGACACCGCCGAGCACGGCGACCGGCGGCGGGCGACCGCCCGGGTCTTCGGGTCGAAGCCGGGGGCGTACGGCGCGGGGCTGCTGCCGCTGATCGACGCGCGGAACTGGCGGAGCGACGCCGACCTCGCCGAGGTGTACGCCGTCTGGGGCGGCTACGCCTACGGGCGCGGGCTGGACGGACGGGCCGCGCGCGGGGACATGGAGACCGCGTTCAAGAGGATCGCGGTCGCCGCGAAGAACGTCGACACCCGCGAACACGATCTCGTCGACGCCGACGACTACTTCCAGTACCACGGCGGCATGGTCGCCATGGTGCGGCACCTGACGGGCGCCAGCCCCGAGGCGTACGTGGGGGACAGTGCCGTACCGGACCAGGTGAAGACCCGGACCCTGGGCGAGGAGACGCACCGGGTGTTCCGCGCCCGGGTGGTCAACCCGCGCTGGATGGCGGCGATGCGGCGGCACGGCTACAAGGGCGCCTTCGAGATGGCGGCGACCGTCGACTACCTCTTCGGCTACGACGCCACGGCGGGCGTGGTCGACGACTGGATGTACGAGAAGCTCAGCGCGGAGTACGTCTTCGACGCGGAGAACCGGGACTTCATGAAGAAGTCCAACCCATGGGCCCTGCGCGGCATCACGGAGCGGCTCCTGGAGGCCGCGGACCGCGGGCTGTGGGCCGAGCCGGACGCCGACACGATCGAGCGGCTGCGGGCCACCTACCTCGAGCTGGAAGGCGACTTGGAGGGCGACCAGTGACAACTCCCTTCCCTTTCACGGCCGTCGTCGGCCAGGACGATCTACGGCTCGCGCTGCTGCTGAACGCCGTGTCGCCTGCGGTCGGCGGGGTGCTGGTGCGCGGCGAGAAGGGCACCGCCAAGAGCACGGCCGTGCGGGCCCTGTCGGTGCTGCTGCCTCCGCTGGAGGTCGTCGTCGGCTGCCGGTTCTCCTGCGATCCCGGCTCCCCCGACCCCGGGTGCCCGGACGGGCCGCACGAGCCCGCGTTCGAGACGCGTCCCGCGCGGATGGTCGAGCTGCCCGTGGGTGCCTCGGAGGACCGGCTGGTGGGCGCGCTGGACATCGAACGGGCGCTGGCCGAGGGCGTGAAGGCCTTCGAGCCGGGCCTGCTCGCCGCCGCACACCGCGGGATCCTGTACGTCGACGAGGTCAATCTCCTCCATGACCATCTCGTCGATCTGCTGCTGGACGCCGCCGCCATGGGCGCCTCGTACGTCGAACGCGAGGGCGTCTCCGTACGGCACGCCGCCCGCTTCCTGCTCGTCGGCACCATGAACCCCGAAGAGGGCGAACTGCGGCCGCAGTTGCTCGACCGGTTCGGGCTGACCGTGGAGGTGGCCGCCTCGCGGGAGCCCGACCAGCGGGTGGAGGTCGTCCGGCGCAGGCTCGCCTACGACGACGATCCGGCCGGGTTCGCCGAGCGGTGGGCGGACGAGGAGAGCGCCGTACGCGAACGGATCGTGGCGGCGCGGAAGTTGCTGCCGTCGGTGCGGCTGGGCGACGGGGCGCTGCGGCAGATCGCGGCGACCTGTGCCGCGTTCGAGGTCGACGGTATGCGGGCCGACATCGTGATGGCGCGGACGGCCACGGCGCTGGCGGCCTGGGCCGGGCGGACGGACGTGCTCGCCGAGGACGTACGGCAGGCCGCGCTGCTGGCGCTTCCGCACCGCCGGCGCCGGAATCCCTTTGACGCGCCGGGACTTGACGAGGACAAGCTCGACGAGACGCTGGAGGAGTTCTCCGGCGAGGACGACTCCGACCCCGATCCCGACGGGCCCGGCGGCGGCGGTGGTGACGGCGGACAGCCCGCCCCGGACGACGGCGGCCCGCAGGGCGGTGACACGGGAGCCTCTCCCGAGCCGGGCGAGGACGGCGAGCCGCAGTCCTCCGGTGCCGGGGAGCAGTCCGCCGTACGGGCCGCCGAGCCGTTCCGTACGAAGGTGCTGAGCGTGCCCGGGATCGGTGAGGGGGCCGCCGGGCGGCGTTCGCGGGCGCGGACCGAGCACGGACGGACCACGGGTGCGCGGCGCCCCCAAGGTGCCCTGACCAAGCTGCACCTGGCGGCGACGGTGATGGCCGCGGCTCCGCATCAGCGGGCGCGGGGGCGGTCCGGGCGGGGGCTCGTCGTACGCCGGGACGATCTGCGGCAGGCGACCCGGGAGGGGCGTGAGGGGAACCTCGTGCTGTTCGTCGTGGACGCGTCCGGGTCGATGGCGGCCCGGCAGCGGATGAGCGCCGTGAAGGGCGCTGTGCTGTCGCTGCTGCTCGACGCCTATCAGCGGCGGGACAAGGTGGGCCTGGTGACGTTCCGGGGGTCGGCGGCCGAGGTGGCGCTGCCGCCCACGTCGTCGGTGGACACGGCGGCGGTCCGGCTGGAGTCGCTGCCGACCGGTGGGCGCACTCCGCTCGCCGCCGGGCTGCTCAGGGCGCACGATGTGCTGCGGGTGGAGCGGCTGCGGGATCCGGCGCGGCGCGCGCTGGTCGTGCTCGTGACCGACGGACGGGCCACCGGCGGGCCCGAGCCCGTCGCGCTCGCGGGGCGGGCGGCCCGGCTGTTCGCGGCCGACGGTGTCGCGTCGGTGGTCGTGGACTGCGAGTCGGGGCCGGTGCGGCTGGGGCTCGCCGGGCAGCTCGCGGATGAGCTGGGAGGTACGGCGGTGACGCTCGACGAGTTGCGGGCGGACTCGATCGCCGGGCTGGTGAAGGACGTCCAGAGTCGTTCGAGGAGGGCCGCGTAGTGCCGCAGGGACAGCCGAGTGTCGTACCCGATGACGGTCTGACGACGCGTCAGCGCCGGAACCGGCCGCTGGTCGTCGTGCACACCGGGATCGGCAAGGGCAAGTCCACCGCCGCGTTCGGGCTCGCGCTGCGCGCCTGGAACCAGGGGTGGCCGATCGGGGTGTTCCAGTTCGTCAAGTCGGCGAAGTGGAAGGTCGGCGAGGAGCGGGCGCTGCGGGTGCTCGGTGACTCCGGCGAGGGCGGGTCCGTGGCCTGGCACAAGATGGGCGAGGGCTGGTCCTGGGTGCAGCGCGACGCGCAGATGGACAACGAGGAGAAGGCCCGCGAGGGCTGGGAGCAGGTCAAGCGGGACCTGGCCGCCGAGACGTACCAGCTGTACGTGCTCGACGAGTTCGCCTACCCGATGCACTGGGGGTGGGTGGACACCGACGAGGTCGTGGAGGTGCTGCGGAACCGGCCGGGCACGCAGCATGTGGTCGTCACCGGGCGCAACGCACCCGGGAAGCTCGTCGACTTCGCCGACCTCGTGACCGACATGTCCAAGGTCAAGCACCCCATGGACGCCGGGCAGAAGGGGCAGAGGGGCATCGAGTGGTGATGTCGTCCGTCCCACGGCTGGTCATCGCCGCGCCCTCCTCGGGCAGCGGCAAGACCACCGTTGCCACGGGGCTGATGGCCGCGTTCGCCGCGCGGGGGCTCGCCGTGTCCCCGCACAAGGTCGGGCCGGACTACATCGACCCCGGGTACCACGCGCTCGCGACCGGGCGGGTGGGGCGGAACCTCGACGCGTATCTGTGCGGGCCGGAGTTGATCGGCCCGCTGTTCGCGCACGGTGCGTCCGGGTGTGACATCGCCGTCGTCGAGGGTGTGATGGGGATGTACGACGGGGCCGCCGGGGAGGGTGAACTGGCGTCCACCGCCCATGTGGCGAAGCTGCTGCGGGCGCCGGTGGTGCTCGTCGTGGACGCCTCGTCGCAGTCGCGGTCGGTGGCGGCGCTGGTGCACGGGTTCGTGTCCTGGGATCCGCAGGTGCGGGTCGGGGGCGTGATCCTCAACAAGGTCGCCTCCGACCGGCACGAGGAGTTGTTGCGGGAGGCGCTGGAGTCGGTCGGGGTGCCGGTGCTGGGCGCCTTGCGGCGGGCTGCGCAGGTGGAGACGCCCTCTCGGCACCTCGGGCTGGTTCCGGTCGCCGAACGGCGCGGTGCGGCGGTCGACTCCGTCCGGGCGATGGCAGCCCAGGTCGCCGCCGGATGTGACCTGGCCGCCCTGGAAGACCTTGCCCGTACTGCCGGTGCCGTCCCAGGGGGCTCCACCCCCTGGACCCCCGTCCTGCCCACCCACAACCACTCGTCTCGGTTGGTTGAGAGGCCACGGCCGGTCGTCGCCGTCGCCGGAGGTGAAGCGTTCACGTTCTCCTACGCCGAGCACACCGAGCTGCTCACCGCCGCCGGTGCCGACGTCGTACCCTTCGATCCGCTTCGCGACGAGCGGCTGCCCGACGGGACCGCCGGCCTGGTCGTCGGGGGCGGGTTTCCCGAGGTGTACGCCGGCGAGCTGGCCGCCAACGACTCCCTCAGGAAGGACATCGCCGCCCTCGCGGAGCGTGGCGCGCCCGTCGCCGCCGAGTGTGCCGGGCTGCTGTACCTGTGCCGGGAGCTGGACGGCCTCCCGATGTGCGGGGTGCTCGACGCCACCGCCCGGATGTCGGAGCGGCTCACCCTGGGCTACCGGGATGCCGTCGCCGTGAGCGACAGTGTGCTGGCGCCGGCCGGAACGCGGATGCGGGGGCACGAGTTCCATCGGACCGTCGTCGAGCCGGGCGCGGGGGCGGCCCCCGCGTGGGGCGTACGCGGCCCCGACCGGCGGATCGAAGGCTTCGTACAACAAGGTGTGCACGCGAGTTATCTGCACACGCACTGGGCGGCCGAGCCCGGTGTGGCCCGTAGGTTCGTGGAGAGGTGCCGGACGTCATGAGCGAGCGCAGGTTGGTCGGGGTCGGGGTGGGTCCCGGGGATCCGGAACTGGTGACCGTGAAGGGCGTCAACGCGCTGCGGGACGCCGATGTCGTCGTCGTACCCGTCATGGCTGCGTTTGATGGAAAAGACGGCGGTGAGCGCGGGCGCGCCGAGGCGACCGTGTTGCACTACGTGCCCGTGGAGAAGGTCGTCCGGGTCGTGTTCGCGCTGAACGAGCGGTCCGACCGGGCGCGCCGGGAGGCCGCCTGGGACGCGGCCGGGGAGCAGGTCGCCGAGCTGCTGCGGAAGCACGGGACCGTCGCCTTCGCGACCATCGGTGACCCGAACGTGTACTCGACCTTCACCTACCTCGCGCAGACCATCGCGGAGCTGGTGCCGGGGACGGGCATCGAGACCGTGCCCGGGATCACCGCGATGCAGGACCTGGCGGCCAGGTCCGGGGCCGTGCTGACCGAGGGCACCGAGCCGTTGACGCTGGTGCCCGTCACCGCCGGTGCCGCCGTACTGAAGGACGCGCTGGCCGGTCCGGGGACCGTCGTGGCGTACAAGTTCGGGCGGCAGGCGGCCGAGGTCGCCGAGGCACTGCGGGAGACCGGGCGGATCGGGGACGCGGTGTGGGGTTCGGCACTCGGGCTGGCCGGGGAGTCCATCCGGCCCGCCGCCGAGCTGGACGGGGAGCCGCTGCCGTATCTGTCGACGCTGATCGCGCCCGCGCGGCGCGAGGGCGGGCGGGGCGGCAAGCTGTGAGACCAGGTCCCGTACCCAGTCCCGCACCCGGCCCCTCACGCGGCCAGGCCCACCACCAGCCAGATGAAGGCCACGCCCGCGACCGTGCACAGCACGGTCGAGCGGGCGGGGTGTTCGTGGTGGGCCTCGGGGAGGATCTCGGCGGCGGCCAGATAGAGCAGCGCGCCGCCGAAGAAGCCCAGATAGCCGCCGAGCAGTTGCGCCGGAATGGTGACGAACATCGTGGACGCGGCGCCCACGACCGGGGCCGCGGCGTCCGCGACCAGCATGGCCACGGCTCTGCGGCGGGCGTTCCCGTACAGGCTCGTGATCGTGTAGGTGTTGAAGCCGTCGGCGAAGTCGTGGGCGATCACCGCGAGGGCGACCGCCGCGCCCATGCCGCCGCCCACCTGGAAGGCCGCGCCGATCGCGACGCCGTCCATGGCGCTGTGGCCGACCATCGCCGCGGCGGCCGTCAGACCCACCTCGGGGGCCCGGCCGTCGTGCTCCTCCGCGCCGTGCGCGGCCTGTCGTACGGCGAGCAGGCGTTCGACCAGATGGGCCAGCAGGAAGCCCGCGACGAACAGCAGCAGCGCGGCCGGGACGCCGAAGACCTCCGTGCCGGCCGCCTCCAGGGCCTCCGGCAGCAGGTCCAGGCCGACCACGCCCAGCATCAGGCCGCCGGCCAGTCCGAGGACCAGATGGCGGCGGTCGGTGACCCGCTGTGCCGTCCAGCCGCCGGCCAGCGTCATCAGGAACGCGCCGAGCGCGACGAGGACCGCCATGGGCCCTTGGTATCCGATCCGACCCCGGTAACGCACATCCGCGTCCCGCACTGAACCGCCAGAGCCCGTTATGAGAGGACCCGACCCCATGGCCGATGCAGCCGATGCCCCCACCGGCAAGGTGACCTTCGTCGGTGCCGGCCCCGGCGCCGCCGACCTGCTGACGTTCCGCGCCGCGCGCGCCATCGCTGAGGCGGACGTGGTGATCTGGGCCGCGAGCCTGGTCCAGGAGGCGGTTCTCGAACACGCGCGCGAGGGTGCGGAGATCCTCGACTCGGCGACGATGTCTTTGGAGGACGTCGTGGCCGTGTACGAGCGGGCCGGGCGGGAGGGGCTGAAGGTGGCCCGTATCCACTCCGGGGACCCGGCGTTGTGGGGCGGTACGCAGGAGCAGTTCGACCGGTGCACGGAGATCGGTGTCGAGACGGAGATCGTGCCGGGTGTCTCGTCGTTCTCCGCCGTCGCCGCGCTCGCCGGGCGTGAGCTGACCATTCCGGAGGTCGCGCAGTCCGTGATCCTCACCCGACTGGGCGGCGGCAAGACGCCGATGCCGCCCGGCGAGGAGGTCAGGGAGTTCGCACGGCACGGTACGACCATGGCGGTCTTCCTGTCGGCCGCCCGCAGCGGACAGCTCGTGCGGGAACTGCTGGAGGGCGGCTATCCGACCGCCACCCCGGTCGTGATCGCCCACCAGGCGACCTGGCCGGAGGAGCTGGTCGTGCGGTGCACGATCGGCACGCTGGAGGAGACGGTCAAGGAGCACAAGCTCTGGAAGCACACACTCTTCCTCGTCGGCCCCGCGCTCGACGCGCACGGCACCCGCTCGCACCTGTACCACCCCGGTCACTTCCACGGCCACCGCAAGGCCGACCCTGAGGCCCGCCGGGCCCTGCGCGAGCGGGGGGCGAGTACGTGATCACGGTCTTCGGTACGGGTACGGGGGCGCCGCCCGGCCCGGACGAGCTGGCCGGTGCGGAACTGGTCGTCGGCGGGCGCCGGCACCTGGACGCCGTACGGCTGCCGGATTCCGCCGAACGGATCGTCCTCGGACCGCTCGCGCCCGCCCTCGACACGATCGGAGAGTACGACGCGAAGGACCGGCCGGTGGTGGTGCTGGCCTCGGGCGACCCGGGGTTCTTCGGGATCGTGCGGGCGCTGGCCGAACGCTTCGGATCGGAGCGGCTCGATGTGCGTCCCGGGGTGACGTCCGTCGCCGCCGCCTTCGCCAGGCTGGGGCTGACCTGGGACGACGCGGTCGTGGTCAGCGCGCACGGGCGGGACCCGCGGACGGCCGTGAACGTGTGCCGGGCGTATCCGAAGGTGGCCGTGCTGACCGGGCCCGGTGCCGGGCCCGCCGAACTCGGGGCGGCGCTGTGGCACTCCGAGCGTGTCCTCGTGGTCGCTTCCGCGCTGGGCGATCCGGAGCACGAGCGGATCGAGCGGGTCTCCCCCGCCGAGGCCGCGGACCGCGACTGGGGTACGGCGGTGAATGTCGTCCTGTGCCTGGACGAGACGCACGCGCTCGGTCCCGTACGCACCCTGGCCGGGCCCGAGCTCCGGCCGGCCGGGTGGGCGCTCGACGAGGACGCCTTCGCGCACCGCGACTCGATGATCACCAAGTTCGAGGTACGGGCGCTGGCACTGGCCCGGCTCGGGCCGCGCCCCGGCGACCTGGTCTGGGACGTCGGCTCCGGGTCGGGGTCGGTGGCCGTGGAGTGCGCGCGCCTCGGCGCGGCCGTCAGCGCGGTCGAGAAGGCCGTGGACGGGGTGCGGCGGATCCGTGGCAACGCCGCCCTGCACGGTGTCGACGTCCATGTCGTGCACGGCACGGCACCGGACGCGCTGGCCGAACTCGACGATCCCGACGCCGTGTTCGTCGGCGGCGGCGGCCGGGAGCTGGCCGGCATCGTGGACGCGTGCGCGCGGCGGGCGCGGCGGACGGTGGTCGTGGCCATGGCCGCGCTGGACCGGGTGCCGGCGGCGCGCGCGGCGCTCACCGGTGCCGGGTTCTCCTGCGACGGGGTGCTGCTCCAGTCCTCGCGGCTCGCACCGCTGCCGGGCGAGGTGACCCGGCTCGCCGCGACCAATCCCGTCTTTCTGCTGTGGGGGACCAGAACCCCGTTTTCCTACGAAGGAGTTGCTCAGTGATCGGCCTCATTTCCGCCACCTCGGCGGGGGCGGCGGCACGCGACCGGCTGGCCGCGGCGTGGCCGGAGCGCACGCGCGTGTACGAGGGTCCCGTCGGGGACGCCGTGCGGCGGGCGTTCGCGGAGTGCGAGCAGCTCGTGTGCTTCCTGGCGACGGGGGCCGTGGTACGGCTCGTCGCACCGCTGCTCGGTGACAAGACGACCGACCCCGGTGTGGTGTGCGTCGACGAGGGCGGGCGGTTCGCCGTGTCGCTGCTCGGCGGGCACGGCGGCGGGGCCAATGAACTCGCCGCCGAGGTGGGCGAGTTGCTGGGTGCGGCGCCGGTGGTGACCACGGCCACGGACGCCGTCGGCATCCCCGGCCTGGACACCCTCGGGCTCCCGGTGGAGGGCGATGTCGCCGGGGTGACACGGGCGCTGCTGGACGGGGAGCCGGTCGCCCTGGACGCGGAGGTGGCGTGGCCGCTGCCGCCGGTGCCGTTCGCCGCCCAGGACACGGCCGGCGCGTACCGCGTGCGGCTCACGGACCGGGCCGTCGAGCCCGGCGACCGCGAGGTGCTGCTGCGCCCGCCGTCCCTGGTCGTCGGCGTCGGCGCGTCGAAGGGGGCGCCGGCCGAGGAGGTGCTCGACGTCGTCGAGGGCGCCCTGCGGGACGCGGGACTGTCTCCTCGTAGCGTCGCCGAACTCGCGACCGTCGACGCCAAGGCGGCGGAACCCGGCATCGTGCGGGCCGCGTTGCGGCTCGGGGTGCCCGTGGTGACGTACTCCGCCGGGGAGTTGGCCGCCGTGGAGGTGCCGAACCCCTCCGCCGCGCCGCTCGCCGCCGTCGGTACGCCCTCGGTCGCGGAGGCCGCCGCGCTGGTGCGCGGAGGTGAACTCCTCGTGCCCAAGCGGAAGTCGGCCGGGGTACCGGCCATGGCGACCTGTGCCGTCGTACGGCGGCCGGGGCGCGGGCGGCTCGCGGTGGTCGGGCTCGGCCCCGGCGCCCGGGATCTGCTCACGCCGCGCGCGAAGGCCGAACTGCTGCGGGCCTCGGTGCTGGTGGGGCTCGACCAGTACGTGGACCAGATCCGCGACCTGCTGCGGCCCGGTACCCGGATCCTGGAGTCCGGGCTCGGGGCGGAGGAGGAGCGGGCGCGGACCGCCGTCGCCGAGGCCCGGCGCGGACACGCGGTCGCGCTGATCGGCAGCGGGGACGCCGGGGTGTACGCCATGGCCTCCCCGGCGCTCGCCGAGGCGTCCGACGACATCGACGTGGTGGGGGTGCCGGGTGTGACCGCCGCGCTGGCCGCCGCCGCGATCCTGGGCGCGCCGCTCGGCCACGACCATGTGTCGATCAGCCTGTCCGACCTGCACACGCCGTGGGAGGTCATCGAGCGGCGGGTGCGGGCGGCGGCCGAGGCCGACATCGTGGTCACCTTCTACAACCCCCGCTCCCGGGGCCGCGACTGGCAGCTGCCCAAGGCGCTGGCGATCCTCGCCGCGCACCGGGAGCCGACGACGCCCGTGGGCGTCGTACGCAACGCCTCGCGCCCGGACCAGGCCGCCCGGGTGACGACCCTGGCGGAACTGGACCCGGCGACGGTCGACATGATGACGGTGGTGGCCGTCGGCAACACGGCGACCCGGAACATCGCGGGACGCATGGTGACGCCTCGCGGCTACCGCTGGCAGGAGAGCACGCAGGAGGAGCCCAAGTGAACCGTACGGTCCACCCCATCGAGCAGGAGTCGTTCCGGCGGCTGCGCGCCCGCCTCGACACCTCGCACCTCCCGCCGCTGACCCGGGCGGTGGTGGAGCGGGTCGTCCACTCCGCCGCCGATCTGGAGTACGCGAGCGATCTCGTCATGGACGAGGGCGAGTTGGCGAAGGCGCACGCCGCGCTGCACGCCGGCGCTCCCGTCGTCGTGGACGTGGAGATGGTCGCGGCGGGCATCACCCGCCGCGAGACCGTCTGCCGGCTGAGGGACGCCGAGCCGGAGGCGGGGCTGACCCGTTCGGCGCGCGCGGTCCGGCTGGCGTACGACGAGGTCGGACCGGGGGCGATCTGGGTGATCGGCTGTGCGCCGACCGCCCTGGAGGAGCTGCTGACGCTCGACGCCTCCCCCGCGCTCGTCATCGGCCTGCCCGTCGGCTTCGTCGGCGCGGCCGAGTCGAAGGCCGCGCTGCGCGAGAGCGGGCTGCCCGCCGTGAGCAACGTGTCCGAGAAGGGCGGCTCGGCGGTCGCCGCCGCCGCACTCAACGCCCTGCTGTACCACCCTGTTTCACCGTACGAGGCATCGCCGTCCGATGCCGCACAGTTCAATGGCGCACAGTTCGATGCCGCACAGTTCGATGCTGCACAGTTCGAGGAGAAATCGTGACCACCCCGCCGCCCGCCCTGCTCATCGCCGGCCATGGCACCCGGGACGACGCCGGAGCCGAGGCGTTCCGCGACTTCGTCCGGGAGTTGGGGAACCGCCACCCCGAACTGCCCGTGGCGGGCGGCTTCATCGAGCTGTCCCCGCCGCCGCTGGGCGACGCCGTGACCGAGCTGGTGGAGCGGGGCGTGCGCCGTTTCGCGGCCGTTCCCCTGATGCTGGTGTCCGCCGGGCACGCCAAGGGGGACATCCCGGCGGCGCTGGCCCGCGAGAAGGAGCGGCACCCGGGGATCTCGTACACCTACGGCCGTCCGCTGGGCCCGCACCCGGCGCTGCTGTCCGTCCTGGAGCGACGCCTCGACGAGGCGCTGGGCTCCGCCGGGCGCACCCCGCAGGACCGCGCGGACGTCACGGTGCTGCTGGTGGGGCGCGGTTCGACGGACCCGGACGCCAACGCCGAGGTGTACAAGGCGGCGCGGCTGCTGTGGGAGGGGCGCGGGTTCGGGGGCGTGGAGACGGCGTTCGTGTCGCTGGCCGCGCCGGACGTGCCGAGCGGTCTCGACCGGTGTGTGCGGCTGGGCGCGCGGCGGATCGTGGTCCTGCCGTACTTCCTGTTCACGGGCATCCTGCCGGAGCGGGTACGGCAGCAGACCGAGGGATGGGCCGCCGCGCACCCGGAGGTGGAGGTGCGGTCGGCGGACGTCATCGGGCCGGAGCCGGAACTCCTCGACCTCGTGATGGAGCGCTACGCGGAGGCCGTCCGGGGCGATCTGCGGATGAACTGCGACTCGTGCGTGTACCGGATCGCGCTGCCCGGGTTCGAGGACAAGGTGGGGATGCCGCAGCAGCCGCACTTCCACCCGGACGACGACCACCATCACCATCACCACGGCGGGCACGCGCATGCGCACTGACGGGGAGCACGATCTGCGGCACCACGGGGACGCCGAGGTGCGCGACGGCGGCTCGGCGCTCGTCGACCTCGCGGTCAACGTCCGGGCGGGCACCCCGCCGCCCTGGCTGCGCGAGCGCGTCGCCGCGTCCCTCACCGGCCTCGCGGCCTACCCGGACGGGCGGGCCGCGCGTGCGGCGGTCGCGGCGCGGCACGGGCTGCCCGTGGAGCGGGTGCTGCTGACGGCGGGCGCGGCGGAGGCGTTCGTGCTGCTGGCGCGGTCCCTGAAGGCCCGTCAGCCCGTCGTCGTCCACCCGCAGTTCACGGAGCCGGAGGCCGCGCTGCGGGACGCCGGGCACCGTGTGGACCGGGTGCTGCTGCGGGAGGCGGACGGCTTCCGGCTGGATCCGGCGGCCGTTCCTGAGGACGCCGACCTGGTGGTGATCGGGAACCCGACGAACCCCACCTCGGTGCTGCATCCGGCGGAGACGATCGCCCGACTGGCCCGGTCCGGACGGACGTTGGTGGTCGACGAGGCGTTCATGGACGCGGTGCCGGGCGAGCGCGAGGCCCTCGCCGGGCGGACCGACATACCGGGTCTGGTCGTGCTGCGCAGCCTGACGAAGACCTGGGGTCTGGCCGGACTGCGGATCGGGTACGTGCTCGCGGCGCCCGACACGATCGCCGTACTGGAGCGGGCGCAGCCGCTGTGGCCGGTGTCCACTCCGGC
Organism: Streptomyces vulcanius; assembly: GCF_042653945.1. NCBI lineage: Bacteria > Bacillati > Actinomycetota > Actinomycetes > Kitasatosporales > Streptomycetaceae > Streptomyces > Streptomyces vulcanius. Next base: position 138,088 of record NZ_JBHSFK010000012.1, read on the forward strand.
GCTCGCGGCGGCCGAGGCGTGCATGTCGCCGCGCGCGCTGGCGGAGGCGGCCCACGCGGCGCACCGGATCACCGCCGACCGCGCCCATCTCGTCGCCGGCCTCGAGGAGTTCGCCAGTGACGGCGTGCGGGTGACGGGACCGGCCGACGGCCCCTTCGTCCTCGTACGGCTGCCCCGGGCCACGGCCGTCCGCCGGCATCTGCGGGATCTGGGGTACGCGGTCCGGCGCGGGGACACCTTCCCGGGGCTGGGCGAGGAGTGGCTGCGGCTGGCGGTGCGGGACCGGCAGACGGTCAACTCGTTCCTCCAGGCGCTGGATCAGGCGGTGACACTGGCCCGGCGCTGACCGGTGCGCCGGTGCCGTCCGGGAAACGGACCGTCACGGTCCCGTCGGCGTCGACCGTCGCGCTCGCGCCCGTCGTCCGGGCGTCCCGGCCGAGGACGACGAGGGTCACCAGCAGCGGGCCGGCGCCGACCAGGACAGGGGTCGCCGAGTGGCGTCCGCAGGCGTTGGCGTCGAGGGCGCGAACGACCGTGCCCTCCCCCTCCCCCCAGCCGTACAGCCCCACGATCGCGCTGGTCAGCCCGTCGGCGCGGCGGACCACCGCCCGGCCGGGCGCTGTCCGCGCGTCGGGCGGCCGGGTGTCGTCGGCGACGGCCCAGCCCCCCTCGCGCACCGGGGTGCCGGGCGGGGCGTCGACCTGGTGGACCCGGATCTCCCATGGCCCGTGCACGACGCTGACGGTCTCGATCCGCCCGTCCTGCCAGGAGGCGGCACATCGGCCCGCCACGCCCAGGGGATGAATGCGCCCGCGCTGCGACGGCGTCCCGTCGGGGGCGAGCAGCGCGATGTGGTTGTCGGGCCCTGCCGGGGTGTCGGGGGCGGTGGCGGTGGAGTAGGCGAGTTTGGCGTAGTGCGGGCTGTCGTCGGCGGTGGCGGGCGGGGGCGGCAGCCGGTCACTGCCGTGGTTGACGAGCCGTACGATCCCGTCGGCGGCGGTGGAGTGCAGCAGCCAGCCGGGGGCGGGCAGGGCGAGGACGGCGTCGGCGGTGTCGACGGGCCCGGGCTCCTCGGTGGCCGTCCACACGGGATGGTCCTCGGGGAGCAGGAGACCGAGGAACGCCTTGCTCGCCCAGTAGGGGGAGGCGGGGCCGGAGTAGCGCTGGGTGACGGGGCGGAAGGGCGCGTACCAGCCGAGGCTGAGCAGCCCCTTCTCGTCGGGCGCGCCCCGCTCCACGAAGTGCTTCAGGGCGCCGGAGGCGAGGCGGCGGGTGCGGCCGGGCGGCAGCGGGGTGACGTCGGCGAGGGCGCCGGCCCACAGCGGGACGGCGGTCGCGAAACGGTAGGTCAGGGAGCGGCCCTGGTGGACCGGGGCGCCGTCCGATCCGAAGAAGTACTGGTGGACGGTGAGGAATTCACGCAGCCGCGCCCGGTGCCGGGCCACCGTGCCGGCGTCCGCGCGCGGCCCCGCGATCCGCGCCCACAGCACCGGGTAGAGGTGCAGGGCCCAGGCGTTGTAGTAGTCGAACTTCCGTCCGTCGCCGTCGGTGTACCAGCCGTCGCCCCGGTACCAGTCGTCCAGGCGGGCGAGCCCGGCGTCGATCTCGCCACGGCTGTGCGGGGCGCCGACAGAAGCCAGGAACTCCTCCGTGATGACCTGGAACAGCCGCCAGTTGGAGTCGTTGACGTCCGCGCCGACGAAACCGCCCAGCCAGTCGGCAACCTGTTCCCGGACCTTGTCGTCGAGGTTGTCCCACAGCCAGCGCCGCGACTCGTGCAGCGCGACGGCGACGGAGGCCGCCTCGACCATCGGCTGGGCGCGGTCGGTGACGGGCGGCCAGTGCTCGGGATGGTGCGGATCGGTCCCGGCGGCGAGCCCGGCGGCGTACCGCTCGATGAGCGCCGGGCCGACCCGCCCGTCGGACCCGGCGATCCGGAACGCGGCAAGGAGGAAGGACCGGGCGAACCCTTCCAGCCCGTCCGACCAGACCCCGGAATGACTGGCGGGCCCGGGCAGCCGGTACTGGGCGAGCCCGGGGGTGGCGTACGGCACCAGCCCGTCGAGCAGCCGATCGGCAACCCCTTCCCAGTGGGCACGGGTCCATCCGGTGAGGGGCGAGAGAACGAAATCAGGCTCGGGCATAGAGGAGTGGGCCCTCCGTCGGTTAATGGCGGACGTGGAGTACAGCGCCCCGTAAAGGGGCGCGGGGAACTGCGCGACCAGCCACACACGACCCGCACCATCAAGACGACCCTCCCGGCGGAGCCACACTGCGCCGCACGACGATATGGGTGCCCAACAGATGATGCGTCCCTGCGGCATGGTCGGAGTCACGCAGAGCGATGCGAACAGCGGCACGCCCAAGCTCCTCGGCCGGCGTCCGCACGGTAGTCAGCGGCGGACTGAAATCCTCGGCAAGCGGAATGTCGTTGTACCCGACGACGGAGACATCCCCGGGAACGGACAACCCCGCGTCGGCGACAGCCCGGAGCACCCCCGCCGCGACCATGTCGTCCCCGGCCACGACGGCCGTGAACTCCCGTGTCTCCTTGAGGAGTTCGGCCATCGCACGCAACCCGGCCGCCCGCCCGAGCCCGCAGTCGACGACCCGCGCCGCCGCCGGAGGCACCCCGTGCTCGGCGAGCGCCGCCCGGTATCCCGCGACGCGCGCGTCCAGCGCGGTGTTGCCGGGCAGCCCGCCGAGGAAGACGATCCGCCGATGGCCCGCCGAGAGCAGATGCCCGGTGATGGCCCGAGCCCCCGCCTCGTTGTCGAACTCCACCACCAGCGCCGGGATCTCAGGCCCCGGCGCCGGCCGCCCGCACAGTACGAGCCGTGCGCCGGACGCGTCGAGGGCCTGCGCGTAACGGGCCACGCGCGAGCGGTACGCGTCGTCCTCGACGACCCCGCCGACCAGGATCACCAGCCGCGCGCCCTCCTCCCGCATCAGCTGCACGAACTCCATCTCGCGCTGCGGGTCCCCACCGGTCGCGCCGACCACGCACAGCCAGCCCCGGTCGGCGGCCTCCGCCTCGACGCCCTCGGCGACCTGGGCGTAGAAGGGGCTGGTGACCTGGCGGACCACCACGGCGGCCATCTTGCGGCCCCCGCCGACCAGGGCGCGGGCGTGCGCGTTGGCGACGTAGTCGAGGTCACGGGCGGCGCGCAGGACGCGGGCCCGGGTCGCGGCGGGCACCGGGTGGTTGCCGCTGAGCGCTCGGGAGGCGGTGGCCATCGAGACGCCCGCGCGCTCGGCGACCTCGCGGATCGTGACCCGCCCCTTGGAACCCATCCCGCTCCCCTTGTCCATCCCCATCCCCCGCGTCCTCTCCGTCACAAGCGGCTGCCACCGGCGGCCGGTTCAGGTGTTGGCCGCATGGTCCTTCGCGAACTCCTCGGCCATTCTGTCGCCGCCCCGGCCGCGCCACTTCTTCACCGTGGCGTCCCACTCGGACAGCGGGAGCCGGCCGGCGACGATCCCGGTGACGGTGTCGTCGAGGAGCGCCTTGAGGGTGGTGCCCTGGGAGTTCTTGGTGCGGGACTGGAGGCCGAAGGAGGCGTTGCGGATGGCGTGCGGGACCACCTTCTGCTGCCAGGCGTGCAGGGCGCGTACGGCCTCGGGCATCCCCGGTACGAACAGCACCTGGGGGCCTTCGGCGAGGTACTTGAGCGGCAGGTTGGTGTTGTTCTCGACCTCGCCCAGCGCGGTGAACTGCGGGGAGCCGTCCTTGCCGCGGGTGAAGTGGGTGCCCTCAACGCCGTAGTGGACGAGTTCCCACTCCTGGCTGCCGAAGGGCGCGGCGAGGTAGTCGAGGATGCGGAGCAGAAGCTCGATGCGCTCCTTCTTCGCCTTCTTCAGGATGGTGTAGCCGAAGGAGCGGCGGGCGGCGACGATCCCGCCGGGCTCGCCGTCCACGCTGTACGGCAGTGCGGCGGCCGGGGTCAACTTGCCTTGCGATTCCCGGTACTTGGGGAGGTAGGCACCGAAGCCGTCCTGCATGGAGCCGACGGTGCCGTTGTAGTAGAGGGTGGTCAGGTCGATCTGGGAGACGGAGGTGGAGTCCGGGAAGTAGCTGCCGTCCTTGCGGAGCTGGGACTGGAAGGCGATCGCCGCCTTGAAGCGTTCGTCGGCCCAGCCGGGCTGGAAGACCCCCTCCTCGGTGACGGCCCACTCCTGGGGTGCGCGGTGGGCGGCGGAGTGCACGGCGTTGCAGAACAGCGAGCCCTGCGCGGCTCCGAGGGCGTAGGTACGGCCGCCGGTCGCCTTCTTGGCCACGGCGGCGAAGGCGTCCGAGGTCCAGCCCTCCGCCATGCCGGCGTCGGTGAACATGCCCTGGTTGACCCAGAGGGTGGAGCCGGGCAGCGGGCGCTCCAGCGGGATGCCGTAGATCCGGCCGGCGATACGGCCCATGTCCCGCCAGGCGTGGGTGGGGATGCCCGCGAGGTTGGGGTGTTCCGCGATCGCGGTGCCGGAGAGATACGGCGTGAGGTCCTCGGCCCGCCGCTGCACGAACTCCGCTTCTCGCGGCAGGACGAACCCGGAGAACATGTTGATGATGTCCGGCAGGCTGTCGGGGTCGCCGGCCATCACGGTCGCCATCTTCTTCTGGTAGTCGGCCTGGGCGACGATCGTGTACTCGATCTTCACTCCCAGGGCCTTCTCCACGGCGGCCCAGAACCTGTTGGCGGAGGCGGGCTTGGGCGGGGTGCCGAAGGACACCGACATGACCTTGACGGTCGAGCCGTCGCCGGGCGTGCGGGAGACGGACTTGACCAGGTCGGCGGGGTAGGCGGTGTAGCCGGCCTGGACTCCGGCGTCGGTGGGGGCGAGGTCGGGCCGGGGTCCGGCCGCGGGCTTGTAGGCCGGCCAAGGGGCCAGTTTCTTGCCCGAGTTGGAGACGTCGCTGTCGCCGGATCCGGTGGAGCAGGCGGTCAGCAGTCCGGGGAGGGACGCCGCGGCCATGGAACCGAGCAGGGTACGGCGGGACAGGTTGGGCATGGGTGAATCACCTCGTGTCAGCTCTTGACGGCGCCGGTGAGCACGCCCTTGGTGAAGTACTTCTGCAGGAACGGGTAGACGAGCAGGATCGGCACGGTGGCGATCACCAGGACCGCCATCTGCGTGGTCTGCGGGGCGGTGACCGTGCCCTCGCCGGTGGTCGCGTCGGTGAGTCCGGACCCGGCCACCACATAGGTGCGCAGCACCTGTTGGAGCGGCCAGTGATCGCTCTCCAGGTAGAGGGAGGCGTAGAACCAGGAGTTCCAGTACGCCACCGCGTAGAACAGTCCGACGACGGCCAACGCCGCCTTGGACAGGGGCAGTACGACCGAGAACAGCACCCGCCAGTCCCCCGCGCCGTCGAGGCGGGCGGCCTCGTACAGCTCCTCGGGGATGCCCTGGAAGAAGCCGCGCAGGACCACCAGGTTGAAGACGTTCACCAGGACGGGCAGCACCAGCGAGGCGTAACTGTCCAGCAGGCCGAGCTCCTTGACCAGCAGGAAGCTCGGGATCATGCCGGGCGGGAAGAGGAACGTGAACAGGATCAGCAGCAGCACCGGCCTGGCGCCGAAGACCCCGGGACGGGACAGGGCGTAGGCGAGGGTGACCGTGCAGGCGAGGCTGAGCAGGGTGCCGACGATCGTCACTCCGGCGCTGACGCCGAGGGCGTGGGTGACGATGCCGCCGTCGAGGATGTCGCGGTACGCCTTGAGCGAGGGCTCGGTGGGCCACAGCACCCAGCCGCCGTTGTCGACGACCTCCTCGGTGGAGGCGAGCGAGGTCGACACGATGACGAGGAACGGCACGCAGACGAGCAGCACGACGGTGGCGAGGGCGAGGACCTTGCCGACCTGGGTGAGGGGCTTCGGCTTCTCCATCCAGCCGGGCCGGACCTGAGCGCTCACTTGTAGACCCCCTGTTCGCCGAGGCGGTGGGCGACCTTGTTGGCGGCGTAGACGAGGAGGGCGCCGACGACGCCCTTGAACAGGCCCGCGGCGGCGGCGAATCCGTAGTCGCCGCCGACGATGCCCTGGTAGTAGACGAAGGTGTCGATGATCTCGGCGGCCTCGGGGCCGACCGCGTCGCGCTGGAGCAGCATCTGCTCGAAGCCGACGGAGAGGATGTCGCCGAGCCGCATGATGAGCAGCAGCACGACCACCGGGCGGATGGCGGGCAGGGTGACGTGCCAGAAGCGCCGCCAGGGGCCCGCCCCGTCGATCGCGGCGGCCTCGTACTGCTGCTCGTCGACCTGGGCGAGGGCGGCGAGGAAGATGATCGTGCCCCAGCCGGCGTCCTTCCAGATCACCTGGGCGACGACGAGCGGGCGGAAGGCGTCGGGGTTGCCGATGATGTCGACGGTGTGCAGACCCAGGCCGTCGAGGCCGGAGTTGAGCAGCCCGGTGTCGCCGAGGACCTGCTGGAACAGGGCGACGACGATCACCCACGAGATGAAGTGCGGAAGGTAGGCCACCGACTGCACGAAGCGGCGGACGCTGCTCCAGGTGAGGCTGTGCAGGAGCAGGGCGAGGCCGAGCGGCACCGGGAAGTAGAAGACGATCTGGAGGACGGCGATCCAGAGGGTGTTGAGGACCGCGTCCCAGAACGCCGTGTCCTCGAACATCCGCCGGAAGTTGTCGAGGCCGACCCAGGGGCTGTTCCAGAGGCCGTCGAAGGGGACGTACTCCTTGAACGCGATGACGTTCCCGGCGAGCGCGCCGTAGTGGAAGAGCAGGAAGTAGCCGAGGCCGGGGAGCATGAGCAGGAGGAGGGTCCTGCTCTGAAAGCGTTTTCTCCGTGCACGCCGGACATCTGCCACGGGTTCCCCTTCGCTGCAGGGAGTAAGAACGAAGAGGAAACTAAAACGCTTTCATAGCTCGGTCAACAGTCCTGACAACATTCCTGCGAGGAAAGGGAGTTGGCCCAGGTCAACGCCGTGCGTCGACCTGGGCCATGGGATGAAAACGCTTGCTCTCGATCAGCTTCGGTTGCGGCGGGCGAGGGCCACCGCTCCCCCGCCGGCCGCCAGCAGCGCCACCGCTCCGCCCGCGACGTACGGCGTGATCGAGCCGCCGCCGGTCTCGGCCGGGTCGGCCTGGGCGGGCGCGCCCTGCGGCTTGGCCCCGTCGGCCTCCGGAGGTGTGCCCGGCTCGGTCTGTTTCGCGGGCGCGGGCCCGGGCGGGGTCTCGCAGGTCGCCTCGGCCAGGGTCAGGGTGCCGGTGACGTCGGCGACGTTCAGCTTCAACGGGTTGACGGACACGGTGAGTTCGAGGGCGGTGGCGGCGGCCGTGCGGGAGGTGACCTCGCGCTTGGACAGGTCGAGCCGGACCTCGCCGACGCCGGGTACCTTCACCTCGGTCGGGCCGCCGGCGCTCACCGACACCTTCTTGCCGAGGACCGTCACGGAGCCGAGCAGGTCGGCGTCGGCGACCGGGGTCTTCCCGGCCTCGCAGGTCGCCCTGGAGGTGACCGTGCCGAGTTCGATCAGGGAGAGCAGGGGCAGGCCGGGGACGTGCAGCTGCGCGTGGGCGAGGCGGGTGGAGGCCTCGGCCTTCGTGTCGTCGACGGTCGCCTTCGCCTCGGCGACGTCGGCGCGCAGGACGCTGAAGGGCTTTCCGCCGTCCACGCCGTCGAGTTGAGCGGTGAGCGGTGAGCGCGGTCTTCTCGGCGCTCCGCGGCGCCTGCACCTCGTTGAGGGAGACGGCCAGCGGGACCTCGACGGTTCTGTTGAGCAGGGCCACGTCGAGCCCGGTACGCAGGACGGCGGCGCTCGCGCGACCCTCGCCGTCGGTCGCGTGGACGGGGCCCGCACAGGCCAGGGCCACGGGACCGGCGGCCAGGGCGGTGGCCGCCTCGACAGCGGACAAACGGCGTGCGGGCATGCGGAAGTACAGCGTGTTCAAGGTGGGACCCCCAGAAGAGAAGCCTCGGGACCCCGCAGGAATTACGTACGGGGGGGGTGACCGGTCAGCAAGCTGACGACAGTTCACTCCTCCGTGAGTTCTCCGTGCACGCCTTCGAATCCATCGGCACACACGTTCTCCACCGTCAGGGGGTCACCCCATGATCGTGCCGTTCAGGACCACCCGGCGGGGGGCCGCCAGGACGCGGACGTCGTCACGGGGGTCGGTGTCGTAGACGACGAGGTCGGCGGGGGCGCCCTCGACCAGGCCGGGGCGTCCGAGCCACTCGCGTGCGCCCCACGTGGTCGCCGAGAGCGCCTCCCGGGGCGGGATGCCGGCGGTGACCAGCTCCGCGACCTCGGCGGCCACCAGGCCGTGGGGCAGGGTGCCGCCGGCGTCGGTGCCGACGAACACCGGGATGCCGGCGTCGTACGCCGAGCGCACGGTGTCGTAGCGGCGCTCGTGCAGCCGTCGCATATGGGCCGACCAGCGCGGGAACCTGGCCTCGCCGCCGGCCGCGAGCTTCGGGAAGGTGCCGATGTTGACCAGGGTCGGGACGATCGCGACACCGTGCGAGACGAAGAGCGGGATCAGCTCCTCGGTGAGGCCCGTCGCGTGCTCGACGCAGTCGATGCCCGCCTCGACCAGATCGCGCAGGGAGTTCTCGGCGAAGCAGTGCGCGGTGACCCGGGCGCCCAGGTGGTGTGCCTCGGTGATGGCCGCCTCGACCTCGGCCCGGGGCCAGCTGGGGGCCAGGTCGCCCACCTCGCGGTCGATCCAGTCGCCGACCAGCTTGACCCAGCCGTCGCCGCGCCGGGCCTCCTGGGCGACGTACGCCACGAGGTCGTCGGGCTCGATCTCGTGGGCGTAGCCGCGGATGTAGCGGCGGGTGCGGGCGATGTGCCGGCCGGCCCGGATGATCTTCGGGAGGTCGTCGCGGTCGTCGACCCAGCGGGTGTCCGAGGGCGAGCCCGCGTCACGGATCAGCAGGGTGCCCGCCTCTCGGTCGGTCAGCGCCTGCTTCTCCGCGACGTCCTGGGCGACCGGGCCGTCCGGGCCCAGGCCGACATGGCAGTGGGCGTCGACCAGTCCGGGCAGCGCCCAGCCGTCGACGGTCCGTACGTCGCGGGCGCCGGCGGGACGGTCGTAGGAGATCCGGCCGCCGACGACCCACAGCTCGTCGCGGACGTCCTCGGGTCCGACGAGAACCCTGCCCTTCACGTGCAGCACCGCGTGATCGCTCATGGGCTCAGCCTAGGACGACCACGAGCCCCGCCTGCTTCTAGGTCTCGTCCTCCACGTCGGCCATCGCCGGGTCGAGGAGGCGGGAGAGGAAGTGGCGGGTGCGTTCGTGCTGCGGGTTGCCGATGACCCGGGCGGGGGCGCCGTCCTCGACGATCACTCCGGCGTCCATGAAGACGACCCGGTCGGCGACCTCGCGGGCGAAGGTCATCTCGTGGGTGACGACCATCATCGTCATGCCCTCACGCGCGAGCATGCGCATGACGGCGAGGACATCCCCCACCAGCTCCGGATCGAGCGCCGAGGTCGGCTCGTCGAACAGCATCACGTCCGGGCCCATGGCCAGGGCGCGGGCGATGGCGACGCGCTGCTGCTGGCCGCCGGAGAGGGAGGCGGGGTAGGCGTCGGCCTTCTCCGCGAGGCCGACGCGTGCCAGGTTCTCGGCGGCGACCTTCGCGGCGGTGGCCTTGTCGCGCCGCAGCACCCGGCGCTGCGGGAGCGTGAGGTTCTCGGTCACCGACAGGTGCGGGAAGAGGTTGAACTGCTGGAACACCATGCCGATACGGCGGCGTACGGCGTCGATGTCGACGTCCGGATCGGTGAGTTCGGTGCCGCCGACGAAGATCTGGCCCTTGCTGGGCTCTTCGAGGAGGTTCACGCACCGCAGCAGCGTCGACTTGCCCGAGCCGGACGGGCCGATCACACAGACCACCTCGCCCTGGCCGATCTCCAGGTCGATCCCGCGCAGCACCTCGTTGGTGCCGAACGACTTGTGCAGGCCGCGGACTTCGATCTCGGGTCGGTTCGTCTCAAGGCTCATTTCACGGCCTCCTGGGCCTTCGCCTCCATACGGCGCACGACGAAGCCGAGCGGGATGGTCACCAGCAGGTAGCACAGGCCGGCGACCAGGATCGGCGTGGAGTTGGCGGTCGTACTGGCCAGGTCGCGGCCGTACTTGGACAGTTCGCGCTCCTCCAGGGTGACGCCGAGGAACAGCACCAGCGAGGAGTCCTTGAAGAGCAGGACGAGTTCGTTGGTGAGGGGCGGGAGGATGATGCGGAAGGCCTGCGGAATGATGATCGAGACCATCGCCCGGGCCGACGAGAAGCCCAGTGAACGGGCCGCCTCCATCTGCCCCTTGGGCACGGCCTGGATGCCCGCCCGGATCGTCTCCGCCATGTAGGCGGCGGCCACCAGGCCGAGCGCGAGGGCGACCTTGCCGTAGGTACCTCCGACGATCTCCGTGCCGGGGAAGGCCAGCGGGACGGCCACCCCGATGAAGATGAAGATCAGCAGGGCGGGCAGGCCACGGAAGATCTCGATGTAGACGCCGGCCAGCCAGCGGTACGGGCCGACGGAGGACAGCCGCATCAGCGCGATCAGCATGCCGAGCGCGAGTCCGACGACGAAGCCGGAGACCGTGTACAGCACGGTGTTCTTCAGCGCCAGCGTGATGACGTCCGGGAACATCTCCTTCGCGATGTCCCACTGGGCGAACTGGTTCTTCAGCCGGCCCCAGTCGGCCGATACCGCGAAGGCGATCACGGCCGCGACGAACAAGACGTACTGCGCGCTCTGCGACAGACGGCGCTTCTGACGTCGCGTCAGTCCCCTTCTCCGGGGCTGGAGTCGGGTGTCGACGCCGCTCATGACGCGGACGGCGACGCGGCCGGCTCGTCGTACGGGCCGATCCACTTCTCGTACAGCGCCTTGTACGTGCCGTCCGACTTCGCATCGCCGAGCGCCTTGTTGATCGCCGCGAGGAGCTTCGCGTTGCCCTTCTTCACCGTGAAGCCGTACTGCTCACCGGTGTTGAGGTTGTCGACGACCTCGAAGGCGTCGGCGTTCGCCTTGTCCTTCAGCCAGCCCTGGACGACGGGGTAGTCGATGATCACGGCCTTGACCTGACCGGCGCGCAGGCCGTTGAGGACGGCGTCGGAGGACTCGAAGGAGACCGGGTCGAAACCCTGCTTCTTCGCGTAGTCCTCACCGGTGGTCTGCGCCTGGGCGCCCAGCTTGACCTTCTTCGACTTCACGTCGGCGAGCGAGGTGACCCCGGCGTCCTTGTCGACGAGGACGGCCTGGGTGGCGTCGAAGTACGGGTCGGAGAAGTCGACGTTCTTCTTGCGCTCCTCCGTGATGGTCATCCCGGCGGCGGCCAGGTCGCACTGGCCGGAGTTCAGGAAGGCACCCGTCTTGAAGTTCTCGAACGGCGTGTCGAGGATCTGCTGCTTCACGCCGAGGTCCTTGGCGACGAGGTCGACCAGCGCGACGTCGAAGCCCTGCACCTTGCCGTCGATCTCCGACTGGAAGGGCGGGTAGGGCAGGTGCGTACAGGTGGTGAGCTGTCCGGCCTTGGCCAGCTCGACCCCGCCGGCCGCGGTTTTGGAACCGCTTCCACCGTCGTCGGTGGAGGTACAGGCGGCCACGAGCACCAGCCCGGCCGTGGCGGTGATGGCGGCCAGGGAGCGGGCCCGGCGGCCGGGGACGGTGTTCACGGGAGACCTCCTGTGAGGGAACTATGGCTTCCGATTATAAGGAGATGTTTGAGTCTCTCAAACCAATCCGATGGCAGTAGCGCTGTTCAACCTAAGAAGTCACCAGTGGAGGGTGGGGCGGGCGTGCCGGTTAGTCTCGTCACCTCTACCCCGTGAGCAAGAAGAGAGCACCCCCGTGACACACCCGTTCCTGGACCTGGCCCCGCTGAGCGCCGCGCACTTCGCCTCGATCGAGGACCGGGTGGCCCGGCTGCTGGACACCCGGCAGGACGTCGTGATCATGCAGGGCGAGGCGCTGCTGCCGCTGGAGGGCGCGATCAGGGGGACCGCCGGTCCCGGCACGGTGGCGCTGAACGTGATCACCGGTCCGTACGGGCAGACCTTCGGCGACTGGCTGCGGGACTGCGGCGCGACGGTGATCGATCTGGCGGTGCCCTTCCACACGGCGGTGACGGCCGCGCAGATCCGCTCGGCGTTCGCGGAGCACCCCGGGATCGACTTCGTGTCGCTGGTGCACGCGGAGGCGGCGACCGGCAACACCAACCCGGTCGCGGAGATCGGCGAGGCGGTGCGGGAGCAGGGCGCGCTGTTCTACCTGGACGCCGTGGCCTCGGTCGGCGCCGAGCCGGTGCTGCCGGACGCGTGGGGCGTGGACCTGTGCGTGATCGGCGCGCAGAAGGCGATGGGCGGTCCGGCGGGTGTGTCGGCGGTGTCGGTGAGCGAGCGGGCATGGGCCCGGATGGCGGCGAACCCGCGGGCACCGCGCCGCTCGTACCTCTCCCTGCTGGACTGGAAGGAGCGCTGGCTCGACGCCGGCCGCAAGGCACTCCCGCACGCTCCGGCACAGTTGGAGATGCTGGCGCTGGAGGCGTGCGTCGCCCGGATCGAGACGGAGGGCCTGGCCACGGTGATGGCCCGGCACGCGTCCGCCGCGGCGGCGACCCGAGCGGGCGCGGTGGCGCTGGGCGGGGGCCTGGAGCCGTACGTGCACGACGCGACGGAGGCGGCGCCGGTCGCCACGACGCTCCGGACACCGCCGGGCGTGGCGGCGTCGGAGCTGGTGACCCGTGCCCTGGCGATCGACCCCGCGCTGCCGCTGGCGGCGGGCGGGGGCGCCCTGGCCAAGGAGATGATCCGGGTCAACCACTACGGGACGGACGCCACCCGGGGTGCGGTCGGCGCCGCCCTGACGGCCCTGGGCGTGGCGTTGCGGGATAAGGGGCTGGACGTGGATGTGGTGGGGGCACTGCGGGCGGTGGAGAACCGCTAGCTCCGACGGAACCGATCTCCCCCGGCCGATGTCCGGGAAAGCGTGGCGACCATCCTCTTCCTGATTCTGACCCTCGCGCCGTTCCTGACGCCGTTCGTGGTCGTGGGTACCGCCGCGGCTCTCGCCTGGCGGGCCCGCGGCTGGTCACCGGGCGGCGGACTGCGCCTGCCGGACGCCACGACGTGCACGCTGGTGATGGTCATGGCCGGCGCGGCGGCCCTCGGCGCGTACGCGTGGGGCGTGATGTCGGGGTTCTACATCCTGGACCCGGACCAGATGTGCGCGGCCCGCGGCGCGGCCGGCGACCACGTGGTCACACGGATGTCCCTGCCGGTCAGCGCGCAGTGCGTCACGGACGACGGCCGCGGCACGGAGCTGGTACCGGACTGGGTGAACCCGGTCGTCTACGCGGGCCTGACGCTCTGCGCTCTCGCCTTCGGGGCGGCCATCGCCTCGGCGGTGCGCCGCCCTGTCAGCTCGCCGGCAAAAGAAGGGATCACGTGAGTCTGCGGGGGTGGACCTGTCGGTATGTGGGCCCGGCCGACCTGAAGGCCGGAGTCCGCGCCGGCAGCGGCGGTTGCCGGATCGGCTCGGCGGTCGACTTCGACAGCCGGGTCGCTGAGCGTCCGGCGGCGGAGCTGGTCGAACCGTTCACCTTTGTGGTCGGCATGGACGGTGTGCTGGTGCCGGCGCCTCGACGGAGCGAGCATGTGGCCTGTGCAGGCGGACGACCGGTCCTGAGCGCCGGCGAGATCGGCTTCACCCACGAGGCGGGCCGATGGTTCGTGAGCGACGTCAGCAACCACTCAACCGGGTACTGCCCGGACGTCGGTTCTTGGCCGTCGGTCGCCCAGGCCGCGGTCGGGCTGCCGTTCATCGAGGCCCCTTGATCGAGCCCGCACTTCACCGGTCATCGGGGAGTACTGGCGGATCTGGTGGTCCCGGTCTTGGACGACCGGGACCACCAGATCCGGGTGGACGACGGGATCGGCGCCGGGTCAGCGTTGCTGGATCCACCAGATGATCCACCCGGTCACGCTCGCGCCCAGGGCGCCGGCGCTGCCGCGGACGATGCCGTGGCCCGCCGTTCGGGCGAGGGCTCGCAGACGGCGGACTCCACCTGGCCGGTGCCTGTGGCGGCCCTGACGACGGCGCAAGGGCCCCCACGGTTCGCGGTCGAGGGCTCGGCTGTTCTACGGAGCCGGGCTGATGTCGCCGTTGGTGTTCATGTCGAAGATGCCCTGGGTCTTGCCGTCGACCTTCAAGTGCTTGAGCCAGTGCTTCGAGAGGTTGTGCACGTTCTTGTGCTGCATCTCCCACACCACCGAATGCCCGGCGCAGTCCAGCTTGACCATCAGCTTGTGGTCGCCGGCGATGGCGTCGTAGAGCGCGGGGACCGAGAAGTTGAATTCCGGATCTTCGCTCGACGTGTTCACCTGCCTGTCGTGCTCCCCGTACGCGATGAGGACCGGCACGCTGCCGCCGAGGACGCCGCCCTGCGCCGCGGTGGTCTTGTTCCAGCCCCACCGGACGAAGTTTCTGATGCGATTGCGCCCTTCGCCTTCCGGCCCCCACGTGCTGCCCACCGGATCGCTTTTCATGATCGCGTTCCACACCTTGTCGCGCATCTCTGCTTCGCGCTGGCCCTCGCAGTGCACCTCGTTGCCCCACCCGTTCCAGGTTCCGTCTTTCGTGCTCAGGAACGTCGGGAAGCCGGGCTGCGGTAGCGGATCGGGGGCGTTCGACGTGCCCTCGGGCGGGAAGATCGGCGCCAGCAGGAGCAGGCTCGACACCTTGCCCGGGTTCTTGACCGCGTACGGCCCCATCGTGAACGCGGCCGCGGACCAACCGATGAAGGCGACCTTCTTCACCCCGCGCTCGCGGATGATCCACTCCACGACGGTGTTCAGCTCGTCCCGGTCGCTGTTGGAGTTGGTCAGCTGGAACGGATAGTTCGGCGGGCCCGGCGTGAAACCTGGAGGTCTCGGCTTCAGAAGGTTCTGCTGGGCGGGGTTGACGTTGCGAGGGTCGTCCATCTTCGGCCGCGGCGACAGCCCCGAGCCCTGGAGGTCCATCATGAAGACGTCGTAACCGGCCTTCGCCAGCACATCGGCCCAGCTGTACGACTTGAAATCGAGATCAAAGCCCGCGAGCACCGGAACGCTCCGGCCGTGGAGCATCAGGACGGCCGTGCGCTCGTCGAGGTGGCCGGGGGGCGTGCCGTCGCGCTCCCGCACGAAGAGTTCGACGTCCTCGCCCCTGTTCGCGGGGACGGTGGACTTGTGGGGTACCCGGTGGTCTTTCACGGTGACGGGCATGAGGATCCGTTCTATGAGCTCGGCCGGGGCGTCGTTGCCCCGCCCAGACCACGCTCGATGCGCGGGACCGTCCGCGCCACAGCAGGGGGCCAGTCGTGTGACGTGCATTTTCTCCGTGTCGGCGGCGGCCTGCTCCTGCTCGTCGTCCTCCAACGGCGACAGCGCCACCCTGTCGGCGGTCAGCTCGCCCGCCAGCCCCGTCAGCCCGGCGTGCCGCTCAGCGACCACCCCAACGATCCGCCTCGGCGTGTTCTCCGCGTCCATCCGCCGCCCGTTGCGGGAGGTGAGCAGCGGCCTGGAGGCAAGCGCCGATGCGGGTGCTCTACGAACGCCAGACCGGCAGGCGAAGAGACCAGACCGGTAGGACGCGCCCTCATTGTGTTGGCCGCTGTTAGTGATCAAGCCAGTTGAGACGATCTCTTACCAGGAGCCGATGACGGCCCCGGAGAACCGCTGTCCGAACTACCGGCATCGCTCCGCGCGTCGGCCAAGCTCGCACTGGACCGGGCGCTCCAGGACGGATCAGAAATGGCGACCGGCTGGGTGGACAGCGCCGACGCCGACCATTGGCGCCAGGAAGTGCGACAGATCCTCCAGGCACTCGAAACGCCCACTGGTCACTCATCGTGACCGGATCACGGAAAGCGAGCCAGAACCCGGGAACCGACAGCACATGTTCAGCGGGTCCGACAGCGACCTGGCGTAATCCTTGTTCGGCAGAGGGGACCAGGTCCGAGCTCCGGCTTCTGGCCCCACCAGTCGGCCGCCCGGAGCGGTGACGGCCCGGTCCGCCGAGTCAGGAAGGCCGGCGGATCGCGTTGCCGGGCGACGTGCGGGCGAACCAGGTCCGCGTCTCGTCTGCGGTCAGTACGCGGGCCAATTCGGCTGTGCCCGGGAGATGCGGGAAGAACCGGTCGGCGTTCCAGCTGCGCTGGTATGCCGGCTCGTCGAGCACGAGCAGGCGGTGTCCCTCGACCGCGGGGATGTCGTCGGGCAGCCCCTCGTTCCAGATCCGCTCGCCGTCCGGGGCGAGGAGTTCGAAGGCCCCGGTCGCGATGGTCCGGGTGCGTCCCCGGGCGGGCTCGGGGTCCGTGGCCAGGCGGACGCTCTCCGCCGAAGGCGTAGTGCCGGGAACGTAGCCGCCGCCGACGAGGACGTGGGCGAGCAGCGTGTGCAACTGGAAGTTGTCTCCGATGCCGCCGATGCGCACCTCGAACCCGGTCCCGGTGGGCCTGTGCAGCACCACAAGGGGCTCGTCGTCCAGAACCGCCAGCGCGTAGGCCAGGCATTTGAGGTCGTGCCGCTCCAGGGCCGCCAGGTCGCGGCAGGCGGGGAGGATCTCGGATGCGTGCCGACGGCGCACCTCTGCGCTGCGGCACAGCACGGCCAGCGCGGGCGGCTGCCACTCCTCGACCGAGCACCAGGCCAGCGCCAGCCGCGTGGCCTCGTACACCTCGCCGCCGAGGCGGGCCAGCAGCGCGTCGTCGATGATCTTCTCGTCCGGCTCCGGCAGTTCGTCCTCGGCCGCGCCGGTGGCGGTCCAGCGGCGGGCGAACTCCAGGGCGTCGAGCAGGTCCTGGTGGACGCCGCCGAGGATCGGCTCGGCGCAGGCCGCCGGATCGGCCCCGCGCTCGACGCAGAAACCGGCCGCCATCGCCAGCATCGGCCGCGGGCCGGCAGGCGGGAAGGCAGGGAGCAGCGCCGCCAACCGGGGCCCTGCCAGAACGCGTTCGGCGTCCGACGTCGACTGCACACCGTTCATCACGGCGTTGAAGGCACGCCCGGTGCGGTCGCCATCGCGAGCGGCAACCGCCTCCTCCAGTTCGGACACGATGGCGGCGAGGCATCTATCAGAGGCAGATGCCGGAAGGGGCCGCGTTCGGGCCGATGTTGCGGATCCAGGTGTTGGCCGTGCCGTCGGTGCCGGTGCCGGTGGTGCTGTCGCGGCAGTCGAGCATGCCGCTGCCGCGGGCGACGTTGGAGTCGATGGTGTTGCCCCCGTTGCCGCCGGCATCGATGCGGATGCCGTCGCCCGCGTTGTCGCTGGCGATGTTCCGGGAGATGACGGAGTTCGTGAGGGAACTCGGTGCCACGCTGATGCCGTGGCCGACGGTGCTTGATTCGGAATTTCTGATGATGTTTCCGGTGATGGTGACGTTGGTGTTGGGCGAAAGGCCAAAGGCGTTGGCCCGAACGCCCAGGAAGCCCCTGTCAATGGTGTTGGAGGTGATCCTCAAATTCGTGTTGCTGTCGCCGAAGAAGATCCCGGGGGCGCCAAAGTTGTCCTGGATGATGTTACTCCCTACGGAGACGTTGCTGGACTTGAAGATGAACGCAAAGGCTCTGTCCGCCAAAGAGATGTTTCTGTTCACTCTGACATTTCCGACCCCTCCGGGTGCCACTGCGTCCAGGAGAACACCGGAGTTCTCGTTTCCGGAAAAGGTGTTTGTTTCGATGTCCGCATTCTTCAGGCCCGCGTCCGAGTAGACTCCGTTGCCGCTCGCAGAACCGGGTTCATTGTTCTGGCGGATACAGTTCTGTTCGACCTCGGACAGATTTGTGCCGCTGGAGTTGAAATAGACTCCGAATACGTTTTCCTGGATCATGTTCTGCCGCACTTGGTGGCCCGAGTGTGCCGCACTCGTGACAATGCCATAGCTGGAGGTGTTGTTCTGAACGGTGAAGCGGGAGAAGGTGATGCCGTTCTCCGCCAAGCGCACAGTTCCTGAACCGTCCGCCGACTGAATGATCGCCTGCCTGGACGGATCCGGAGCTCCGGCCTGGCGGCACGCTGTCCCTATGGGGGCGGCGGCCGGTCCGACCACCCGCAAATTCGCCTTGTTCACCGTGACCACTTCGTTGTACGTTCCGGCGCAGACCCTGATCTCATCTCCCGGCGAGGCCGCGGTGATCGCCGCCTGGATCGTGGTGAAAGGCGCACCGGGGCATTGCGCCCCGTTGTCATCCACGACGAGTACGGCCTGGGCTGCCTGGCTGGGCGCTGCCGGGAACGCGGTAGCCGCCGCCACGCACACCGCGACAAGAATCGTCTTCTTCATGGTCTTCTCCTTGGCTCTCGACGCAGACCGCAATCCGGTCGTGCGGGCATTTGCCGAACTCCATCAGTCCCGTAAGCCGAATGAAGCGCGGGCAGGAATTCGCTGATCACGAAGCTAAGCGTGTCACGCCGAGTATGCAAGTGGTGGCACTCCGTATGCGTCGCCGAGCGGGCGACGCCGCCAACCTGCCGGGGCGGGCAAGCCTGTACTTGTCCAAGGAATCCCGCGAAACCCGATCTCAGGGGATCCGGAACCTCGCGCACGTAGGCCCGCGCTGTGCGTGCGAGCCACACTCGTCCTGGGTTCCGTCGCCGGCGTTGAGGGCCATGATGCTGATTCCTGCGGCCTGCGATGGAAGGGACATCGGTATGCTGACCCGCTGTTCGACCACGCCCTTGTCGTTGGGTCTGAGTTCACTTGAGTAGTCATCGACCGAGTCATCGACAGGTTCGGACAAGTCGGCCCTTACCTGGGTTACATACACCTCAATGCCGGCCCCCGTCTCGACGCCGTCAGCATGAACATCGAAACTCAATTTCAGATTGGACCGAGGGCCGTCGACTTTAATGTTGGTGATGGTCGGCCGCCCGTTTCCCCCGGCAGCCTTGGCCGCGCCGATAACCGCCACGCTCAGAGCCACCATATAGAAGATCACCCCGAGAATGAGCACCACGGTCTCCCACAGGTTGCCCAGCCGTGTGGGGTGGACGAGTAGCGCCACGATGCTGCACACGATGGCGAGGATGGCGCAGAGCGAGGCCACATAGATGGGCCACGACTCATTGTTGAGGGCAACGAACACGATGTCACTGCTGAGGCCAAGCAGGGTCATGACGCCGGCAACGGCGACGAGGGCGCCGGCCAGGATCTTCGCAACGTCGTCCAGGCGCTTTCCGATCCTGGCCTGGATCTCTTCGTGCGTCGGGGCAGGTTCTTGTTCGCTACCCCTCTTCGGGACCCCGCTCATGGCGCTCCTCCTGACCCAAGGTCCAGGCCTTCAACGACGTACGCCACCGGGCGGCCCCGGCGGAAACGCTAGGTTCGCGCGAGAACCTCAGCGACCCGGGGATAGGCCGAACAGAGGAATGATCAGGTGCGCTTCAGTTCTGTCCGTCATCTCCTTTGGACTTTGACCCACCGGGCCTTCGCCGTTACCGAGGCTCCCGGCGAAGCCGTTCATTAAGTGATCGGCTTGATGGAGAGGGCCGGACTCGCATCCCTCGCGGGAGCACTCAGCTTGGGAATCTCGGGGCTCTAGAGGCGGTTGCGGGGCCGACCTGCGACGAAGCGCTGTGTGACCTGACGGGCTGACTTGTTGTTCATTCGGGTGTACATCTTGAGCGCTTTTCGGCTGTGATGCCCAAGGTTGACCTTGCGATGTGTTCCCACAGGAGGGTGGAAGACCATGCCGGCGTATGTCACGTTGCTGAACTGGACCGATCAGGGGATCCGAAACTACAAGGACACCGCAAAGCGTGCCGAGGCCTTCGCCGTAGCGGCGCAGAAGCTCGGGGGGAAGATCCTGAGCCTCTACTGGACCGTCGGTTCGTACGACCTCGTGGCCGTTGTCGAGGCACCCGACGACGAAACCGCCACCGCGGTGCTCCTGCAGCTCGGCGGGGTGGGCAACGTCCGTACGACGACCCTGCGGGCCTTTGGCCCAGAGGAGATGGATCGCATCATCGCCAAGGCCGCTGGCTGAGGGCATGCATGTGAGTATTGATTCCAAAAGTGATCGACGAGGAGCTCCAGGCCGCCGGCCGATGTGCCGCCGCTGTGTGGCCGCTCGCGATAACGCGCTGCAGGTGATGTGGTGAACTGGTTGACCTCGCTGCCGGCGGTGGTGCTGGTTGTGGGCGGACTCTTACTTGCCCTGCTGGTCGCGGCCGTGGCGCGGGTCGGCGTCCGGGCACTCGTACCGGTCGAGGAACGGGATCGGGTGCCGCAGATCGCCACGCCCCTGATGCCGACACTCGGCGCTGCCTTCGCAATCTTTGCGGCACTCACACTGGCCAGCGAGGCCGGCTACCTGCGCGCAGCCGAGGGGTTGGTGAGCGACGAGGCGGCCGCAGCCTCCCGCCTGGCATGGGCGGCGACAAGTCCGCGAGTCCAGTCGGAGCCGATCCATGCGGCACTGCTGGACTACGTGCAGAGCACGCGTGCCAGGGAATGGGAGGCTACAGCAGCGGCGTCCGGTGACGACCCCGCCACCGCTCGCGCGATCGCCCAGCTGGAGCGGAGCGTGCGCGCCGAGGCGGCCCGGCCCGAGGTGGGAACCCCGACAGGCACGGAGTTGGTGGTTTCCATGGACGGTGTCACCAGTAGTCGTCGCGCCCGGGTTGCGGCCGCCTCGCGCGACGTTCCCGCGCTCTACGTCGTCACGCTTGTGGTCAGCGGACTGGCCTTGATTGTGAACTCCGGCGCACTGGTCTTCCGCAGCAGCCTGCGAACGTCACTGCTGATCGTAGGTGTTGCGAGTGTGGTCGGGCTGAGCCTGGCGTTGCTCTTCGCACTCAGCGCGCCCTGGAGCGGACCATTCATCGTCAGTGGGCATCCACTCGACGCCATCATCGGGAACCTGAAGTCCGGCTTCTTCGACGGCGGGCCGTAGGCGACGGGCGCGATCAGTACGCCGACAACTGCTCACCCACGGCCGGGACGTGTGACGGCCTGATCGATCAACTGGCTGAGAGTGGTTTCGCCTGCCTTGCCGAAGGTCATCCGCTTACCGCTGCCCACGCGGCGCAGCTCAAGTCCGAGCATGCAACCCAGAGTGAGCCGCAGCGTCGGGCCGGCCGCGTTGCCCCGGTAGTGGTAGCGCACCCGCTTGCGCAGGTTCTGGGTACTGGTCCGGTTCGCCATGGCTGAGACGGACGGTCGTTTCGTCGTGCTCGATCGCCTGGTGGTGGAGGCCCGCTTGGGTGAGGCTTTGGCTGACGTGTAGATGCATGGGTGGACTGTGGGCTGCCACAGGGCTGGTCGGGTCAGCTGGTCGAGGTGGACCACGTCGCCTCTCTTGGGCCTGAGGGTCGAGTGGCCGCCGGAGGACGCCAGGTTCTCCCAGCTCACGAGCAGGCCCAGACACAGCCGTTGGGTCCTGGCGGCCAGGGCACTCAGCACATGACGAGCTGTCTCAACGGGAAGCGGCGGGCAAGCTGGGCATCGACCACACGACGATGGTGGCCCTCGTCGACGCTTTGGAGGGCAAGAAACTGATCGAGCGGCGCCGCAGTCCTCCGGACCGACGCAAGAACATCGTGCGGCTGACGCCGGCCGGACGGGAGCGCCTGCGCGACGCCGAGTTCGCCCGCCAGGAGATGGAACGCCGGTTCCTCGCCCCGCCCTCCGGCCCGGACGCCGGATGCCTGGTCCACGCCCTGCGGTCCCTTCTCGGCGCGGACCGGACGTCGAGGCGCTCCACGAGTTGACCCACCGCGCGGCAAGACGGCTTACTCGACACCAGACCCCCGTGCCATCCTCCCCACATGACCACCAACACGCCTCAGAGGCTTCCCGACGGCCGGCCCGTGCCGTTACTGACCGGTGATGAACTCCCCATGCTGGAGAGCTGGTTGGAGTTTCACCGGGCAACGCTTGAGTTGAAGTGTGCGGGGCTGGACGACGCGCAGGTGCGGCAGGCGTCCGCCGAGCCGTCGGAGCTGACGCTGCTCGGGCTGGTGCAGCATCTCGCCGAAGTCGAACGGAACTGGTTCCAGCGGATGTTCGCCGGGCTCGACGTGCCGCCGGTGTTCGAGGAGGAGACCGGGTACTCGCTCGTCCCCGGGCGGGGCATCAATGAGGCACTGGCGGTCTGGCGGCGGGAGATCGCGCGGGGGCGGGAGCTGACCGCGGGGCGGTCGCCGGCGGACACCGGGCGGATGGTCGGCGGGCCCCTCGCCGGGGTGGAAGTCAGCCTGCGTTGGATCCTCATTCATCTCATCGAGGAGTACGCGCGGCACAACGGTCACGCGGACATTCTTCGAGAGCGTATCGACGGGGTCACCGGAGCCTGAATTAATTTCGATTGGGAAATCCAGGTTCTTCTGCCCCGGATTTCCAACATTAAACACGGGGGTTTTCCGGAGGTTACGCATGGGCGTGACGCATTGCACAGGTGGGGTGATATGCGTGTTTTATGGCGGGCGAAGCGGTACATAGTCGCCCCTCACCCCTCCCGCATCACGGAATCCCCACCACCCCTCCATGCGTTATTGAATTTCCCTGGGTAGGTTCAATCCGCATGACCACAGCACCCACAGACCTGCTTATCGACCGCCCGTCCATCGAGGACGGGGCCGCACTATGGCGTATTGCCAAGGAATCCGGAACCCTCGATCTGAACTCCTCCTACAGCTATCTGCTGTGGTGCCGGGACTTCGCCGCCACCTCGGCGGTGGCGCGGGTCGGCGGTGGGGAGCCCGTCGGGTTCGTCACCGGGTACGTACGGCCGGAGGACCCGCGCACGCTGCTGGTGTGGCAGGTGGCCGTCGACACCCGGCATCGCGGGCGGGGTCTCGCCGCGGCCCTGCTCGACGGGCTCACCGCGCGGCTCGCCGCCGAGCGTCCGATCGTCACGACCGTCGAGACCACCATCACGCCGGGCAACACCGCCTCCGAGCGGCTGTTCGCCTCGTACGCCGCCCGGCACGACGCGACCCTCAGCCGCGAGGAGCTGTTCGGCGCGGGGCTGTTCCCGGACGGCCCGCACGACCCCGAGGTGCTGTACCGGATCGGGCCCCTCTCCCGCTGATCCCCCGTACTCAGGCCCCCTCCCCACCCCCCACTCCGAGGAGCGATCTCCGTGACCATCACCCAGCCCGACCTGACCGTCTTCGAAACCCTCGAGTCCGAGGTGCGCAGCTACTGCCGTGGCTGGCCCGTCGTCTTCGACCGCGCGCAGGGCAGCCTGATGTACGACGAGGACGGTCACCGGTACCTCGACTTCTTCGCGGGCGCCGGATCCCTCAACTACGGCCACAACAACCCCGTACTCAAACGGGCGTTGGTCGACTATCTGCTGCGTGACGGGGTCACCCACGGGCTCGACATGTCGACCGTCGCCAAGCGCAACTTCCTGGAGACCTTCGAGGAGTTGGTGCTGCGGCCGCGCGAACTGCCGTACAAGGTGATGTTCCCGGGGCCGACCGGGACGAACGCGGTGGAGTCCGCGCTGAAGCTGGCGCGGAAGGTGAAGGGGCGCGAGGCGATCGTGTCGTTCACCAACGCCTTCCACGGGATGTCGCTCGGGTCGCTCGCCGTCACCGGCAACGCCTTCAAGCGGGCGGGCGCCGGGATTCCGCTCGTGCACGGCACGCCGATGCCGTTCGACAACTACTTCGAAGGGACCGTCCCGGACTTCCTGTGGTTCGAGCGCCTCCTGGAGGACCAGGGGTCCGGACTCAACAAGCCGGCCGCGGTGATCGTGGAGACCGTGCAGGGCGAGGGCGGCATCAACGTGGCGCGGCCCGAATGGCTGCGCGCGCTCAAGGAGTTGTGCGAGCGGCAGGACATGCTGCTGATCGTCGACGACATCCAGATGGGCTGCGGGCGCACCGGGGCGTTCTTCTCCTTCGAGGAGTCGGGGATCACGCCCGACATCGTCACCGTGTCGAAGTCCATCAGCGGATACGGGCTGCCGATGTCGCTGTGCCTGTTCCGGCCGGAGCTGGACGTGTGGGAGCCGGGTGAGCACAACGGCACCTTCCGCGGCAACAACCCGGCCTTCGTCACCGCGACGGCGGCCCTCGAGACGTACTGGACCGACGGCTCCGCGATGGAGAAGCAGACCCGGGCGCGCGGGGAGCAGGTGGAGGAGGGGCTGATCTCCATCACCGAGGAGAACCTCGCCGACATCAAGGAGTACCGGGGGCGGGGGCTGGTGTGGGGGCTGGAGTTCCACGAGAAGGAGCGGGCCTCGCGGGTGGCGCGGCGGGCCTTCGAGCTGGGGCTGCTGATCGAGACGTCGGGGCCGGAGGGCGAGGTCGTCAAACTGCTGCCCGCCCTGACCATCACCCCCGAGGAACTGGACGAGGGCCTCAGCGTCCTCGCCCGTGCCGTCCGCGAGACCGCCTGACAGAAGAACCGCCCAGCAGAGAGACGGCCGGGCAGAAGGACCGCCCGGCAGAAAGGGAAGACTCAGACCATGATCGTCCGTTCGTTCAAGGACATCGAAGGCACCGACCGGCATGTGCGGGCCGCGTCCGGCACCTGGGAGAGCAAACGGATCGTGCTCGCCCGGGAGCGGGTCGGATTCTCCCTGCACGAAACGATTCTGTACGCGGGCACCGAGACGGCGATGTGGTACGCGAACCACATCGAGGCCGTCGTCTGCGTCGAGGGAGCCGCCGAGCTCACCGACCACGAGACCGGGACGACGCACTCGATCACTCCCGGAACCATGTACCTCCTCGACGGGCACGAGCGGCACACGCTGCGCGCCCTGGAGGACTTCCGCTGCCTCTGCGTGTTCAACCCGCCCGTGACCGGGCGGGAGGACCACGACGAGAACGGCGTCTACCCCCTGCTCACCGAACCCGAGGAGGTGTGACCGTCATGACCACCGTCACCGATCTCTACCCCACCCGCGGCACCACCGAGGTGGCCGCCCCCCGCCAGGACCCCGTCGTCTGGGGCTCGCCCGACACCCCGGGCCCGATCCCCTCGGCCGACCTCCAGACGTACGAGCGCGACGGCTTCCTCGCCGTCGAGCAGCTCATCAGCGACGACGAAGTACAGGTCTGCCGGAAGGAGTTGGAGCGGCTGGTCCTCGACCCGCAGGTCCGGTCCGACGAGCGGTCGATCATCGAGCCGCGCTCCCAGGAGATCCGGTCCGTCTTCGAGGTGCACAAGCTGAGTCCCGTGTTCGCGGCGCTCGTGCGCGACGAGCGGGTGGTCGGGCGGGCCCGGCAGATCCTCGGCTCGGACGTGTACGTCCACCAGTCGCGGATCAACGTCAAGCCGGGCTTCGGGGCCGGCGGCTTCTACTGGCACTCCGACTTCGAGACCTGGCACGCCGAGGACGGGCTGCCGGCCATGCGGACGGTGTCCGTGTCGATCGCGCTGACCGACAACCTCGACACCAACGGCGGGCTCATGATCATGCCGGGCTCGCACCGGACGTTCCTCGGCTGTGCCGGGGCCACGCCGAAGGACAACTACAAGCAGTCGCTGCAGATGCAGGACGCGGGCACGCCGTCGGACGAGGCGCTGACCGGGCTGGCGGACGCGTACGGCATCCGGCTGTTCACCGGCCGGGCCGGCTCCGCGACCTGGTTCGACTGCAACTGCATGCACGGCTCCGGGGACAACATCACGCCCTACGCCCGCAGCAATGTGTTCATCGTGTTCAACAGCGTGGAGAACAGGGCGACGGAGCCGTTCGCGGCTCCGGTACGACGGCCCGAGTTCATCGGCGCCCGGGACTTCACTCCGGTGCGCTGAGCCCGGGAGCAAGGCCGGAGCACGGTGGCGGCTGTGTCAGGTGCGGCGGGTCCAGTCCTGGTTGTCCCGCCCGTTGCACTCCCAGAGGACGATCACGGAGCCGCTCGCACCCCCGAAGAGGTCGACGCACTTCTGGGACCGCTGGGCCACGAGCGTACGCGATCCGGTCAGCTTGAACAGCTGTGGTCCTGAGGCCTGGCAGGCGGTGACCGTGATCGGCGTACGGTCGTCGGTCGCGCCCCCGGAGACGGTCAGGCACAGGCCCGCCGAGCGGAGCGTGCTGTCGGCGGCGAACGTCCATCGCTGGGCGGCGGATCCGTCGCAGACGGTGGCGGTGGCCTGCTCACCGGAGCTGCCGCCGGTGAGGCACTTGCCTCCTGCCGCGACCGTCAGGGTGCTGCCGGCCGGCGCGGGGGGATCCTCCGACTTGGCCTGGTCCGTGTCGGTGTCGGTGTCCTTGCTCGTGTCCTTGCCCGTGGCCGCGGCCTCCGGCGAGGACTTGGCCGCGCGGGGTGCGGCCGGGGCGGCTTGGGGGTCTGTCCGCACGGCCGGGGCGGCGTCGCTCCTCGGCGGTGGGGCGGACGATTTCTCCGTACGGGCCGTCGGGCTCGCGTCCGGCCGCTGCTGGGCGCGGACCGGGGTGGGCGTGGGTGAGGCGGAGGGGACGCTCCGGGCGGCGGCCACCTCGTCGTCGCCGTCGTCCGGGGTGAGGGCACCACCGCCGACCAGCAGCACTCCGAGGGCGAGAACCGCGGCCAGGGCGCCGCTCCAGCCCAGACTGGCCCAGAACCGGCGCCCGGGAGCGAGCCCGTGAGGTGAGCGGGCAGGCTTGGAGGCGAAAGCCTCCGAGAAGCGCTTCGGGGACTGTGCGGGCATCGGAGGGGTGCTCCCAGGAATCGTGATCGGTGAGGCGGGGATCGTAGCTTGCGGACAGGGCCGGACACGCGGAGCCGGACAGACAGGGTCTGCGGGCTCCCGGGTGGTTTCAGGGCACCGTCCACTTCTGGGCGGCGTTGCCCGAGCACCAGGCGATCTGGAGCGGAGTGCCGTTGGCGGTACCGGCGTTGGCGACGTCGAGACACTTGTCGGCGGCGACGTTGACGATGTCGTAGGCGCCGCTGACCCGCCACTGGGTGACCGTGGTCGAGTCGCAGGCGGCCATGACGACACGGGTGCCGTCGCCGGTGGAGCGGCCGGAGAGGGAGAGACAGCGGCCGCCCTTCTGGAGGGTGCCGTTGGCGGCGAAACTCCACTGCTGGTCCGAGCCGCCGTCGCAGCCGTACAACTGGAGGGCGCTGCCGACGAGTTGGATGCACTTGCCGACGAACCCGTCGTAGTGGCCCGAGATCCGGCCGACGGGGCGGGAGAAGTCCTGGGACGGGGTGGGTTCGGCGGTGGTCCTGGTCTTGGTCTTGGCCTTGGCGGCGGAGGTCTTCTTGGCGGCGGGTGCCTTGGCCTTCGCGGTGGCGGTGACGGTGGCGACGGTGCCCGGGGGGTTCGGGGCCTGGGCCGCGGCCGGTTCCTCGGCCGCCTTCGGGGTCCGCTTCGCGGTCCCGGCGGGCGGCGCGGACCTCGGGGAGGGCGTGAGCGTCGGTGTGGGGGTGGCGCTGGGCGTGAGCGACGGCGTGGGCGACGCGACGAGGACGCTGCTCCCGGCGGCAACCTCGTCGCCGCCGTCCGAGGTGAGGACCCCGCTGCTCACCAGAGGGATGCCCAGCGCGCAGACGGCGGCCACGGCGCCGCCCCAGCCCAGGCTGATCCAGACCCGCCGCCCGGGTACGAGACCGCGGGGTGAGCGGGCGGGCCTGCGGGCGAAGGCCTCCGCGAAGCGCTGCGGGAGTTTCGAGGGCTTCGAGAGGTTCGGGGGCGTGGGAGACATGGGGGTCGCTCCGGGGATTCGGGAGTTGGGCCGGAAGACGGACAGGGGGCGGTCAGACGGGTGTGGCGGGCTGGGGCAGGTCCTGCTCGTCGAGCAGCACGAGTTGTGCCGCCTCGGGCGAGTTCAGTTCGGCGACGCGCATGGCCTGACGCTCCGTCATACGCTGGAAGAGCTGCCGAGCCGTGCGGCCGTTGCCGAACTGGGCGTTGCGCGGGATCAGTTCGACGTGCTCGGTCAGCGCCTCGCGGGCGGCCGCGCTGAGTTCGTACTGGTGGCGCTGGGCGTGGTGCTCGACGATGCTGACCAGTTCGGCCGTGGAGTAGTCGGCGAAGACCAGGCTGCGGGTGAAGCGGGAGGACAGGCCGGGGTTGGAGCCGATGAAGCGGTCCATGTCGTCCGGGTATCCGGCGGCGATGACGACGACCTCGTCCCGGTGGTCCTCCATCAGCTTGACCAGGGTGGCGATCGCCTCGCCGCCGAAGTCGTTCGCGGTGCCGGCCGGGACCAGGGCGTACGCCTCGTCGATGAAGAGGACGCCGCCCCGGGCGCGGTGGAAGGCCTCGGTGGTCTTCGGGCCGGTGTGGCCGACGTACTCGCCGACGAGGGCGCTGCGGTCGACCTCGATCAGGTGGCCGCGGGCGAGCAGGCCGAGCGCTTTGAGGAGGCGGCTGTAGAGGCGGGCGACGGTCGTCTTGCCGGTGCCGGGGTTTCCGGCGAATACCAGGTGGCGGCTGAGCGGCGGGGCGGGCAGTCCCGCCTGCTGGCGCAGCCGTACGGTCTGCATCAGCTTGACCATGCCGCTGACGTCCCGTTTGACGCCGTCCAGGCCGACGAGTTCGTTGAGCTCGGCGAGCAGGTCCTCCAAGGTCTCCGGCTCGGGTTCGGGCTCGCCCTGCTGGCCCAGGCCGGGGGTGCCGGCCGCCGGCTCGGCGGGGGTGGCCGGGGTGCCCGCCGGCGTGCGGGGTGCGGCGGGGACCGTCGGCAGGTCCGAGAGCGTCGGGAGCAGGGCCGTGCCGACCCGGATCGCGGCGCAGTCCTCGAACACCGGCTCGGCGCCCTCGGCGAGTTGTGCGTCGTGACCGCAGTCGAAGACCCGGCAGCCCCGGAACCGCGGGGTGGCGCCCCGGGCCATGTGCAGCGCGGGGAACGCGGTGGCCGACACGTCGCAGTGGTCGAAGGTGCCGCCGGACTCCTCGCCGACGAGGATGCCGTTCTTGCCGGTGCCCTCGATCCGCACGCCCCGCACCTCAGCCTGTGCCTTCCGCCCCAGGACCAGGCCGCCGGCCCCCGCACCGGACACCCCGCCGCCCTCCATGACCAGCCGGGCCCCGGTGTCGACGGTCACGCCCGCGCCGCCCACCTCGGCGATACGGGTGCCGCGAAGCACGGCGACCGCGTCGGCCTCCAGTTCGACCCCGCCCCGCCGCTGACGGGTCACCGAGCAGTCCAGGAGCTGCGACTCCCGGCCGGAGCGCACCCGTACGCCCGTTTCGCCGTCCTCCACGCGTACGGCGGCCAGCACCACCCGTGCCTCGTCGTCCACCTGGACACCGCACGCCCGCGCCCCGGCCAGTGTGGTCCGGGTGACCTCGGCCTGTGCGCCGCCGTCCACCGCCAGGGCGTGCTCCCCGCTGACGGTCACCCGGCAGCCGGTCATCACCGCGACGGCCCGCTCGCCCAGGTGCAGCGCCGAGCCGCCGGTCCGGGCGAACAGCAAGTCGGCCAGCATCACCGTCGTACCGCCGGCCGCCAGCAGGCCGTGGCCTGCCGGATCCAGCACATGGCAGCCGCGGGCCGTCAGCCGGGCCGCGTCCGCGGCCTCCAGGCCGTGGCCGCCCGCCCGGGTGATCCGGCAGTCGGTCAGCTCGGCCCGTGCCTCGTGCGAGACCTGGACGCCGGAGCGGGCCACGCCCTCGATCCGGCACTCGGCGAGCAGCGCCTCGGCGGTGTCCTGCACGAGGACGCCGTTGCGTCCGGCGCCCACCAGGCGCGCGTCGCGCACCAGCAGCCGGGAGCCGCCGCGGGCCCGTAGCGCGGACCCGGAGTTCTCCTGGATCCGCAGCCGCTCGGCGAGCAGCACGGCCGTGCCGGACAGCACGGCGCCGATGCCGTCGACCGACTCGATCACCGTGTCCTCGACGCGGGCGCGGGCGTCCCCGGTGAGGTGCAGCGCGGCGTGCTGGGCTCCGCTGAGCCGGGTCCTGCGCAGCACCAGGACTCCGCCGCCGAGCGGGTCCGCCAGTTCGGCGGCCAGGTCACTGTCCAGGTCCAGGGCCGCGTTGGCGACGGCTCCGGAGCCGTCCGGGGAGCCGAGCACCTCGACCCGGCCGTGGCCGAGCCGGCAGTCCTCCAGGCTGAGCCCGGCCGCGTCCTCGACCCGGATCAGCGCCTCCATGGGGTCGGCGCCGCGCAGCACCAGTCCGGTCAGCAGGCACTCCGGCGCGGTGACGGTGAGGGCGGTCCCCCAGGGGGCCCGCAGGACGACGGAGCCGGGACCGTACTCCGGCTCCAGCGTGACGCGCCTGTCGAGTCGCAGGGTCTCCTCGTACTCTCCGGGCGCGACGGTGACGACCGCGCCGGCGGGCGCGGCGGCGAGCGCCGAGGCGATGCTGCGGTGGGTGCCCCGGCCCTTGGGCGCCACCCTGATGACCTGGTCCGTCATGTGCCGCCTCCGCCGTTCCAGCCGTTGCCCCCGACGACCGAGTCGCGGACGATGCCGCTCAAGTACATGTTGGAGAAGATCTTGTCGACCATCTTGCCCATGCCCGCCACCACGAAGATGTCGAAGAAGCCCTGGCGGTGGTACCAGCGCCCGGCGATGTTCTGGGTGATGATCGTCCGCGCGAGGCCGGTGGTGAGACCGCCGATCACACCGGCCGCCGCGCCGGCGGCGCCCACCAGCAGCGCGTCGGCGCCGTAGAGGTGCACGGTGTTGCCGTTCTTGTCCTTCACACCGAAGATCGCCGCGCTCGCGCTGCCGCCGATGAAACCGGACAGGGCGCCGCCGAACATGCCGACGCCGAAGTCGTAGGTGCCCGAGCGCCAGCGGGTCACCTTCTCGTTGCCCGCGAACTCGCCCTGCCAGCCGTCGTCGTTGGGGCGCCGGGAGTAGGGCTGGCCCATGTCCATCTGGCCGAGGCCGGTCTTCCAGGGCCCGCCCCGGAAGGTGGCGAGGTGTCCGGCCGTGAGGGTGCCCTTGACGCCCGCGCTGACGGTCGCGCCGAAGGCCGCCTTGGCGACGTCGTTCCAGCCGAACTCGCCGCCGGTGGCCGCCGCGACGATGCCGTAGACCACCAGGTTCATGCTGAAGTCGAGCAGCCACTCCTGGCCCATCTCGACGGCCAGCATCTGGGCGGCCTTCCCGGCGAACGGGGTGTACACGGACTCGCCGCCGACGCTGCGGCCGAAGTCCCAGCGGTTGGGCTCGCGCCACATCCGGCTGAAGCCGCGGTACTCGCCCAGCGCGCCGATGTAGTTGGTCTCGCGGCCGATGAGCGTGGTCCGGCCGAAGGTGTCGGTGTTCCACATGTACCCGGAGATCGCGCGCTGTTCGAGGAGCGTGGTGCCGGTCGGGCCGCCGTAGCGGCGCCACTGCTTGTGCCACTCCTCGCTCTCCAGGAAGGTGCCGTCGCCGAGGTCGGTCTTGCGGCGGATGTCGATGCCGTTGTCGAACTCCTTCCACACGTTGGAGTTGAAGGTGCCGCCCACGTCCGAGACGTACTCGCGCACCCGGAACGGCGCGTCGGTGGCCCAGGAGTGGATCGCGCCGGTGGCCGGGCGGGCCGGGATCTCCTGCACGGTCATGGTGTTGACGTTGGCCGGGTTGTTCGGGTCCGGGGTCGTCACCTGGTCCTGCCAGCGGGCGTTCGGGTGCCACTGGGTGAGCACGGTGCCGTTGGGGTCGATCCAGGTGCGGGGCCGGTTCGCGGCGCCGTCGCCGAAGTCCATGACGTTGCCGTGCCGGTCGATCTTGTTCCACTGCCAGGTCTCGGCGCCGGTGTTGGGGTCCCGGCTGACACGCCAGGCGTCGACGGTGGTGCCGTCCCCGAGCAGCCGGTGCTCGCGGATCAGCCGTCCCCCGTCGAAGTCCTGGAACGACTCCTTGTCCCAGGCCCAGGTCTCCATGCCCCGCTTGTGCTCCGTCACCCGTGGACCGCGCGTGTTGTTCGGGCCGCGCCACTCCAGGTTCTTCGCACCTGCCGAGCCCGTCGCCGTGATCGTGACGGTGTTGTTGCCGCCCGCGGCCGGGTCGGGCCAGGTGTCCTTGCGGGCGACGACCATGCCGTGCGGGTCGTACCTGGTCCAGTCGCCGTTGCCCGCGTGGACGTTCTGCCGGAAGGCGATGTCCCCGTTGCCCGCCTGGCCGTCCGGGCGGACGGCGGGGGCGGGCCGGTACTCGACCACCGAGCCGTCCTTCAGCCCGGTCCGGGCGACTTCCCACTGCTTGGTCGCGTCGGGCGAGTACCAGTCGCCGTTGGCCCGGTTGGTGGTGAAGCGGTCCTGGAAGAGGATGTCGGCCTGCCGGTAGCCGGCGCCCGGCTGCACGGTGAAGTCGCCCTGGTTGTACGTACGGTGGCCGTCGAGCTTGCCCGCGCCCTCCGACCAGGGCAGGTAGTTGTTGCCCTGCGCGACCGGCCGGCCGTTCGGGCCGTTCGGCAGCGGGACGTTGCCGACGGTGAGGTCGTTGCCGCTGCCCACCTTGCCGGTCACCCGGACGACAGTGCCGTTCCTCGCGATGTCCGTCGTGACACCGCTCATGCTGACGAACCGCACACCCCGCATGGGCGCTCCGCCGTCGGCGGGCATCAGCCTCCACTCGTGGATCTGGTACTTGCCGTCGAACCGCAGCCAGCTCGCGTTGGCCAGACTGGTGGCCCGGTAGTCCCCACTCATCGCCCAGCGGGCGAAGAACGGCGGGCGCTGCTCGGCGAGCCGCTGGGTCTCCAGGAAGTCGCCGTTGCTCAGCGTCGTGCCGCGGCCGTTCTCCTTGCCGTGCGCGGAGTGGGACATCCAGTCCCGCTTGGGGAGACCGTCCGGGCCCATCTCGACCTGGAAGTAGCGGCGTACGTCGTGCGGGGTCGGGGTGAAACGGCCGAACTTCTCGTGGACGAGGGTCGACGCGTTCGTCTTGGGGTGGTTCATGGTGTCGGTCCAGCCCCGGCCCGGACCCCACTTCCTGGCTCCTTCCGCCAGGTGGTTGTAGTCCGCGTCGAAGCGGTGCCAGGTGCTGCGGCCCGCACTCTGTGTCCAGACCGTGCGGTCCAGGTTCGCCAGCACATGGCCGCCGTCGGGGTTCTGCTGGAAGTGGTGGACGCGGGTGTCGACGCCCCGGGCGGTGGTGACGTCGAAGTAGCTTCGGCCACTCTCGCCCCAGTGCCGGGTGCCGTGGCGGGTGGCCGCGCCGGTCCCGTCGAACTCGGTCCACACCCCGCGCTGGTTGAAGCGGCCGAAGGCGCCGGCCCCGGCGGAGGAGTGGTACGCGTCGATCGAGCCGCCGTTGCCGAACGGCAGCGGGCGGCGCTCGAACACCTCGGCGCCGGAGTGGCCGAGCAGCCGGAGCCGGCCGTGGTCGAGGCCCTTGAGGTCGACCGTCCCGCCGTCGTACCAGGGCCGGTTGGCGTTCTGTGGCCGCGGGTTGCCGGCCGCGTTCAGGTGGATGCGTTCCCAGGTGGGTTTGGTGCCGGTGGCCGGGTTCGGGTAGGTGACGTCGATGCGCTGGCCGGGCTTGATCTGGCCTTCGTGGATGACGTTGATCTGCTGGAAGTTGAGCCGGCCGTCGGCGTCGTACAGCTTGAACTCGCCCGCGTGCGGGGCGCCGACGCCGTCGACGCGGTACTGGGTGCCGTTCGCATGGGGGGTGACCGTGCCGGGCGTCGGGGTCAGGTCGCCGTCCAGGACACGGAGATGGTTGAGGTCCGTGCGCAGGAAGCGGGTGCCGATGCCGTCGCCGAGTTGGACGGTGTCGTACAGGCGGGTGCCGTTGGCGTCGTCGACCCGGAAGATTCCGCCCTGGCCGGTGTTGACGACGGAGTGTTCCAGCCTGCCGTTGTTGCCGTGGAGCTGGAAGCCGCCGTCCGCCTGCTCCACGCGGTGACCGCCGCCGGGGCGCGCGGTGACCTTGACGTTCGGGATCTCGGCCAGTTGGTTGTCCAGCAGCTCCAGGGCCCCGCCGGGGTGGATGCGGACGCTCTGCCCGAGGAGCCCGCCTGTCGAGTCCTGGAGCCGGAGGTTGTCGGTTTCGACAGTGCCGTCCGACGCCCGGTGGACTCGGAAGGTGGTCGGGTGATCGACGACGAAGCTGCCGTCGGCGCGGACCGTGAGGGTGGAGTTCGGGAAGCCGGAGCCGTCGGCCTCCTTGAGCACGGCCGGTCCCCCGTTGGCGGGCATGTGGACGAACTCGCCGTTCGCGTGGGGGGCGGTGCCGCCGGTCAGCTCGCGGACGGTGGCGGTGTGGACACCGCTCGCGTCCACGGCGACATGGTCGGTGCCGCGGATGACGCGGAAGCCGTTGCCGTCGCCCGGCTGGGCGACGACGGTCGCGGCCCGGGGACCGTTCAGACTGGGCGTGCCGTTGGCATCGATCCGCAGCACCCCGCCGTGCAACGCGCCCCCGTTCAGGGCGAGGTGGTCGTGCGTGTGGGTGTAGTTGGCATTGTAGAAGGCCGTACGGTTGTTGGCGCCCGGGACGTGGTACTCGCCGCCGACCCGGGTGACCCCGGCCGCCTCGACCGCCCCGGCCGCGTCGGTGCGGATGAGCACGGGCGGCCGGCCCGCCACGCCTCCCACCGGCGTGTGCACGAACTGGCCGTCCGCCGCACCGCCGTTGAGCGGCCGGGCGGTGTGCGTCTGGGTGCCCGCGTTGTCGACCACGACGTGCGGCTGGCCCGCGCCGTGATCGATCCGGAAGCCGCCCGAGCCCGACTGCGGCTGCACGTGGGCGCGCGGCAGCTGGCCGCCGGTCGCGTCCAAGAGGTCGTGGGCCGTGCGACCGCCCTCCGGGAAGCGGACCATGTTGTCGCCCGGC
This sequence comes from Streptomyces vulcanius, assembly GCF_042653945.1. NCBI lineage: Bacteria > Bacillati > Actinomycetota > Actinomycetes > Kitasatosporales > Streptomycetaceae > Streptomyces > Streptomyces vulcanius. The sequence goes on from NZ_JBHSFK010000012.1 coordinate 172,719, forward strand.
ACGGGCAGTACCCGGTGGACGTAGGCGCCGTCGTTCCCGTACACCCTCAGCCAGCTGCCGGTCGCCTCCGACACATGGAAACCGCCATTGTCCGGAACAGTGACACGCACAGTCGGCTGGCCCACCAGATGGGCCGTGTCGTCGGGGTCGATCCGCAGCACCTCGCGGTTCAACGCGCCGCCGTTCAGGGTGAGTTGGTCGTGCGTGTGGGTGTAGTTGGCGTTGTAGACGGCCGTACGGTTGTTGGCGCCCGGGACGTGGTACTCGCCGCCGACCCGGGTGACCCCGGCCGCCTCGACCGCCCCGTCCGCGTCGGTGCGGGTGAGCACGGGCGGCCGGCCCGCCACGCCTCCCACCGGCGTGTGCACGAACTGGCCGCCCGCCGCACCGCCGTTGAGCGGCAGGGCATCGTGGGTGTGCACACCGGAGCTGTCGACGACCGTGTGCGGCTGGCCCCCGCCGTGATCGATCCGGAAGCCGCCCGAGCCCGACTGTGACCGCACTTGGGCACCCGGCACCTCGCCGCCGGTCGCGTCCAAGAGCTCGTGGTCCGCGCGACCGCCCTCCGGGAACCGGATCATGTTGTCGCCCGGCACGGGCAGCACCCGGTGGACGTAGGCGCCGTCGTTCCCGTACACCCGCAACCAGCTGCCGGTCGCCTCCGACACCTGGAAACCGCCATGGGCCGGAACAGTGACATTCACAGTCGGTTGGCCCACCAGGTGGGCCGCCGTGCCGTTGGCGTTGATCCGCAGCACCTCGCCGTTCGACGTGCCGCCGTTCAGCGGGAGTTCGTCGTACGCGTGCTGGAAGTCGGCGTCGTAGACGACCGTACGGTTGTCGGGGCCGGTGACGCGGAACTCGGCGGCCTGGGTGCCCCTGGCCGGGACGTGGGTGCCCCCGTCCGTCTGGAGCGCGCCGTCCGCGTCGACGCGCTGAACGCCGCCGGTGCCGCTCGGCAGGACGTCCGTCGTGACCGTGTGACCGTCGAAAGTGCCGCCCCGCAGAGTGACCTGGTGCTCGGCGCCGACCGGCCGGGTGCCGTTCGCGTCCACGTCGAAGTCCCAGCGGCGGGTCTCGCCCCCGTCGACGTGCGTGATGCGGACGACGTTCCCGTCGCCGATGGGGTCGACGCGCAGCCCGTCGACGGCGTTCGGGTTGGTGATGCTCGGGCGGGACCCGGGAGTGAGGTCGACGCGGACGCCGTTCAGGCCGGGCAGGTTGACCGTGTGGGCGTTGTTGGTCCCGGAGGGTCCTGCCACGGAACCGCCGAGCGGCGGCGGGGCCTGCCGGGCGAGGGGCTGGAGCTCGATGCCCTCGATGACCCTGGTGCCGATCTGCTGGTGGTTCAGGGAGGCGTCCAGGTGGTAGTCCGTCTGGCGGACCGAGCCGCGCCCGAGGTCCTCCTCCACCCGGAGGAACTGGTTGCCGCCGTCCTGCGGGGTCTCGTACCAGGCCCGGACCCCCGGGGTGGCGGGGACGACCCGCGGTCCGGTGGCCGTCGGGGTGACCTCGACGCGCACAGCGGGCGACAGCCCGGGGATGTTGGTGAAGGTGTGCTGGAAGTCGAGGGACTGGCCGCGCTCCATGAACACCTGGATGGTCCGGTGCTGGTCGCGGAACGCGGTCAGGTCGACACGGCCGAGCTTCGGCAGGTCCACGATGAGGCTGTCGTCGCCGGGCAGGCCCGGGGTGCCGTTCCTGCCCGGTCCCCCGGTTGCGGGCGTCGGGACGTCGAGCCCGCCGCCGGGGGTGTGCGGGACGCCGACCGTCGCCGGGGTCACCGCCCCCGGGCTCACGGTGGGTGTGGCACTGACGGGCACGTCCACCCGGCCGAGGGCCGAGACGGGCGGTACGTCCACATGGGCGGCCCCGGTCGGGACGTTCGACACGACTCCCCTGGACCCGGTCACGTTCGCGCTGGCCGGGGTGTCGAGGCGGCCGACGGACGGCATGTCGACGTGGCCGACCGACGCCACGTTGACGCCTCCGGTGGCCGGGATGTCCACGCGGCCCAACGACGGCACGTTCACGCTCCCGGTGGCCGGGACGTCCATCCGGCCCACCGACGGCACGTTCACGCTGCCGACCGACGGGACGTTCACACTCCCGATCGAGGGGACGTTCACGCTGCCGACCGGCGGGACGTCGACCCGTCCCAGGGCCGAGCCCATGCCGTTCGCCGAGGGGATGTCGGTCAGCCGGGCGGACATCGCCGGGGCGTCCACCCGGACGACCGTCGGGCCGGACGTCACCGACCCCAGACTCGGCGTGGTGACCTGGTGCACGCCCACCACGGGGACGTCCGGCACGCCGCCCGTGTTCACCGTCGGCACGTTGACCTGCCCGAGGCCCGTCGTGGGCACGTTGACCTGGGAGACGGACGGGATGTGGACCTGGCCGACGGACGGGTTGGACAGGGACCCGATGCCGTTGGCGGAGGGGATGTCGGTGACCCGCGCGTCCATCGACGGCATCTCCACCCGCACCGCGGTCGGCCCGGACGTCACCGCCCCCAGACTCGGTACGTCGATCCGGGAGACGCCGATGCCCGTGACGCCCCCCGCCGCGAGATCGGCGCCCCTGAACGCGCCGCCGACCGCCCCGACCTGGCTGATCTGGCCCAGCTGCGGCAGGCTCACATTGCCGATGCCGCCCAACTGGGGCATGTTGACGCTGCCGAGTCCGCCGAGCTGGGGCATCTGCACACTGCTGATCCCGGTGACGGCCGGCAGGTCGGTGAAGCGGGCGCCGATCGCTGGCACGGGCGCGTTGAAGGAGCCGCCGAGCCCGCTCAGACCGCCGGTGAGGTTGACGTTCCCGATCGAGGGCGACAGGTTCAGCGGCGGCAGATTCGTCAGCGCCGAGCCGAGTCCGCCGGTCGGGCTGGGGGTGAAATTGCTCAGGTTGATGTGGGACAGGCCGCCCAGGTCGGCCCCGGGCCGCAGCAGCGTGAGGCCCGACGCGGCGGCTCCGCTGATCTTGCTGGAGACGCCGAGGAACTGGCCCCCGGCGAAGGCCCCGTACCGGTACATGCCGAACACACCACGGTCGATGACGCCGATCTTCAGCGCGAAGAGCAGGCCGTTGCCCATCTCGTCCGCGGCGACCGGCAGGAAGAACCGCAGGCCGTTGAGCCCGCGCACGCCGTTCAGCATCGTGCTGCCCAGTGAACTGCCCAGCCGCCCGATGCCGTTGAGGCCGCTGATCACCGTGCGCATCGCGAAGAAGCTCTTCACGCCCAGCAGGTTGATGACGGTCAGTTCGCTGGCCACAGGGACGACGCCGAAGCCCTTGCCGAGGCCGGTCCCGCCCATGGTGAAGCCCTTGAGCCCCGGCATGAACGTCAGGGGTGTGAACCTCACCCCGTTGATGCCGCGCAGCCCGCCGTTCAGCCACACCCCGGTGGCCCGGAAGCCGTCGTCGATACCCAACGTCAGACGGCCGAGCAGCCCGAGCGCGTTGGGCCCGCCCAGGAGCAGGTTCTTGCCGCCCTGGAAGGCCGAGATACCGGCCCCCTTCAGCCCCTTGAACACCGCACCGACGTTGATGCCCTTGGTGGTGGGCGCGATGACGCCCAGGATGGAGAGCACCAGTTCGGTGACGCTCGCCTTGCCCTGGGAGAAGTCCACCGCCGTCTTGATCAGCAGCGCGACGTTGAGCCCGATGGCGAACAACGCCAGCGGCCCGCCGACGATGATCGCCGGGATGATGAGGATCAGCGCCAGCCAGCCCAGCGCCTTCCAGAACGCCTCGCACTCGTCGATCGGCGAGGCGATGCTCTCGGCCGCCGTGGTCAGCGCGGAGGCCGCCGTGTCGGCGGCCTGCGACAGGACGTCCTTGGCGTCCTCGGCGGTGGCCTTGTGCGTCTCGCGTCCCGCGTCGTCGTCCTCGGCCAGGGCGGCCGCCGCGGTCAGGGCGGCGTCGGCCCGCTCCTGCTGGGTGCGCATCACCCCGACGAAGGTCCGCAACGCGGCCTGGGCGTCCTCGTGGGCCTGGCGGAACGTGCTGACGTAGTTGCGCAGATCGCCGTCGATCACCTTGCGCAGCGCGTCCGCCGTCTCACCGATGAAGGCGCCGTCCGTGGTGTTCTTGATCTCCGTCAGACCGGAGTCGATGGTGTCCGCCAGGGTGACCAGAGCGCCCTGAGAGGTGATGATCTCGTCGATCCGGGCGGCGTCGCCCGGGGTGGGGTCGCTGCTCAGGCCGAGCGCACTCCAGTCGGCGGGACGAGCCATCGGGGCGCCTCCTTCTGCTTCCGGGACGTACGCCGGGACGCACGCGGGACATGACAGACGTACTGACGGGCCGTGCTTCGGACGCCCTTGCGGGACATCGTCTGTACCGTCCACGCACCGGGACCCCGAGAAGGTTCAACGCGCCAGAAAACCGTGTCCGTTGAACCTTCCCGGGGTCCTCGTGCGTGGACAGGGCGGAAGAGCCGGACGGCACACCAGGAGGTACGACGCGTGGCGGACTTCTCCATCGACTACTCGGCGCTGCACACGGTCCAGAAGAAGATGCACGAACTGGCCGACCAGGCCGACTCGGGTGGCGCGACCGGTGCGTTCAAGGAGGTGGGCGAGGACACCTCCAGCGAACGCAGGGCGGTCTTCGGCGACGCCGGTCTCTCCTCCGCCTTCAACCTCTTCTACCGCCGCTCCAGCTCCCGTACGAAGCAGGCCAAGGACGGGCTCGGCCAACTGGCCGACGTCTTCAGCTCGGTTGCCAACACGTTCTTCGACGCCGACTCCCAGCTCTCCAGCGCGGCAGGGCTGATGGGCGCCAGCATCGGCCTCGACGACTGGAAGAACGACAAGGAGGCGCACGACGCCTGGCAGGCGGACAAGACCGCCTGGGACGCGTACCTCGACAAGATCGGCGCCGGCGACTACTTCGACCAGCATCCCGACGCCGACATCGGCGAGGTCTGCCGGGCCGACGGCGCCCCTTCCTGGTGCGAGACCTGGCAGAACGACACGGACGCCCCCGATCCGCCGGGCCCCGAGCCGGAGAAGCCCGCCGCCGACCCGCCGACCACGTACACCTACGAGGACGAGAACGGGAAGGTCGAGGTCAAGGTCGAGCTGAACGACAAGTACGACGTCATGAAGGAGACGTCGACGATCACCACCCCCGACGGTCAGTCCTACACGTCGGTCACCACCTACGACTCCGCCCCGAAGATCATCGATCCGGAGGGCAACGGCAGCAAGGACGCCTTCGACGCCCGCGACTACACCATGGTCACCACCTACGCGGACGGTTCGAAGACCACCAGCGTCTTCGTGATCGGCGACGACGGTTCGGGAACCATGACGAGCACCGACCAGGACGGCAAGGTCACCGTCTCCACCCGCTCCGGCCCGGACGCGGAATGGGTGACCCCCGAAGACGACGACGAAGAGTGACGAAGAGCAGAGACCGGGAAAGGAACCCTCCCCATGCCAGCCAACATCAGCCTCTCCTACGGCGAGATCGAGCGTGTCGCCAACCTCCTGGACACGAGCGTCGACCACACCCTCGTCCCGCGGATGGACGAGGCCAAGCTCGAAGTGGACAGCCTGCTGGAGACCGCCCTGGTCCTCACCGAGTCCAGCCCCGCCCTCCAGGCGCAGTACGAGAAGTTCACCGTCTCGCTGAAGGAGGCCACCGACAGCATCAAGGGCTACGCCGAGCAGTTCCGCAAGATCATGGAGTCGGTGAAGGGGATGGACCACGACATCGCCGAGAAGGTCAACAGCAGCGGCCAGTAGCCCGCTGTCACCGTCACCGTCACCAGCCCCGTAGCCCGAGCAGTCGGCCAACCCCCAGGAGGATCACGATGGCAGCAGGAAATCCCGATGTCCTTTTCGATTACGACGAGATCGCCCGGGCCGCCACGACCATGGGCAACAAGCTCACCGACATCTCCAACGAACTGACCGACCTGGAGACCACGGTGAGCGGTCTGCTCCACGACGGCCTCGTCTTCGAGAAGGCCAGCCCCGCGCTCAAGGACGCCTACGACTCCTTCAGCAAGCAGATGAAGTCCTCGGCCAGCAACATCGGGGAGTACGGCAAGAGCTTCCAGGACATCGGCGACTCGATCGCCCAGTCCGACCAGGACATCGCCAACGAGGTCATCAAGGCCCAGAACGAGGCGAACGCCTGACGTGGGATCAGCAGGAGGGGGTGGGCCGCTCGGCCCACCCCCTTGCTTCGTCCGCTCAGCCGTCCAGCACCGTGAGCGGTACCTGGACCGCGATCGGGGTGCCCGCCTCGCTCGCCGTCCAGGCGCGGCCGGGGGCCAGCGGGGTACGGACCTGTTCGGAGGAGATCCGCACCCCGATGAGGTCGCCCTCCCCGATCGACTTCGGCCCGAGCAGGATGCCGCGCCGCGAGCGGCGGGCCATGCCGACCCAGCCGAGGGAGCTCATCGACTCGGGCAGCCCGGCCAGGAGCAGGCCCTGTCGGCGGTCGCGCCCCGAGGTGGCGACCTGCCGGAGCACTTTGTCGGCCCCGCAGGAAAGGAGCAGGTCCGCGTCGTCCACGACGACGACCACCGGCTGCCCCGCGACCGCGCTCAGGGCCTGGGTGACCGAGTCCGCCGAGGGGTCGTGGTCGCTGATGACCTGGGCGAGGTCGTGCGCGGCGAGCTGCCGCAGCTGCGAGTCGCGCGGCGCGAGGACGACGAGTGCCGTGCCGCCGAGGAGCAGGGACACGCACATCGAGGCGAGCGTGGTGCTGCGCCCCGAGCGCGGGGGGCCGGCGACCACGAAGGAGCCGCCGCCGGCCGCGAAGTCGAAGCCGAGGGGTTCGGCCGTGTCGCCGCCGATGCCCACCAGGGCCCACAGCGGGCGGCGCTCGGACTCCGGGACGCGGTCCACCGCCTCCTGGAAGCCGATCAGGGAAGGGAGTTCCTCGATACGGAAGGGGCGTCGGACGACCGGGAGCGCGGAGTCGCGTGCAGTCGTGCGGCGGCCGATCTCGGCCAGGGCCTCGCCCTGGTCGGTGCCGTCCTCGGTGGGCAGCAGCGCGATCTGGGCCTCGACGCCGCTGGGGGCGTGCCAGCCGCGGCCGGGCGGGATGTGCGCCGGGACCTTGTTGCGGCCCATTCCGGCGACGTTGTAGTCACTGAGGTCGGCCTGCTTGAGCAGGAACCGGCTGTCGTTGTGGGCGGCGAGGCGGCCGCCCAGCAGGATGCGCTCGGAGGTGGCGATGACATGGATACCGGCCGCCGCGCCCTCCCTCAGCAGGCGTACGACCTCGGAGTACAGCCGGCCTCCGTCGTAGTCGTCGAGCATCGCGCTGAGCGCGTCCCAGCCGTCGATGAGCAGCAGCAGATGGGCCGGGCGGCGGTCCTTCGGGAGCTTGGCGCGCAGTTCGCCGATGCCGGCGGCGCTGTGCTGCGAAACCAGGCGCTGACGGACCGTCAACTCCGCGGTGAGGCGGGCGATCAGCCGCTCCAGGCGTTCCGTGTCGTGCCGTGAGACGACCGCTCCGCAGTGCGGCAGGGACTCCAGGGCGGCGAGACCGCCGCCGGCCGCGTCGATGCCGTAGATGTGCAGGTCGGAGCTGGGGACGACGAGGGCGGCGGAGCCCGCGACGGTCCGCAGGACCTGGGTGCGCCCGGAGCGGGGCGAACCGATGACGTAGAGGTGGCCGAAACTCGCGAAGTCGATGGTGCCGAGCCGCTGCTGCTGGAACTGAGGGACGTCCATGAGGGCGTACGGCACCAGTGGCAGCCCGCCGGGCTCGGGCGGCGGGCAGGGCGGCAGGGACTCCATCGGGACGGTCTCGGCCAGCGGGGGCAACCAGGGGCTGCGCTGCGGCTTGTAGTCGTCGAGGAGTTCGGCGGCCCGGCCGACGGCCTCGACCAGGGCGCTCAGGTCGGTGACGGGCTCCTCGCTGTCGGTGAGGTGCTCGGCGAGGTAGTGCTCATCCTCCGCCTCCGCGGTCAGGTCGGCCGGGCGGCCCAGCCGGTTCCAGGTCAGCTCGACCCCTCGTACGGGACGGGAGGGCGTCACCGAATCGGGGGTGGCGGCTCCGGCACGCTCGGCGCCCACCCAGGCCGTCTGGAACGGGGTGGGGGCGTCGGAGCCGCGCCGGATGAGGGCGCGGCCGGGAGTGGAGGGCGAAATGCTGGCCGCCTCCGGCGCGTTGATGATGTCCTGGCTCTCGGAGCGGTCGGTCACCCGCAGGGCGATCCGGAGGTTGGTGTTGGCCTTGATCTCGTTGCTGACCGAGCCGCCGGGCCGCTGGGTGGCCAGGACGAGGTGCAGCCCGAGCGAGCGGCCGCGCTGGGCAAGGCTGATCAGACCGGGCACGAACTCGGGCAACTCCCTTACAAGAGTGGCGAATTCGTCGATGACCAGAAGCAGGCGGGGCAACGCGGGCAGCCTCGGGTCGCGGGCCCGCTTGGCCCGGTACTCGGGGTGGTCCTTGGCCTCGACGTCGGCCAGTACGCGCTCACGGCGGCGCAGTTCGGCGTCCAGCGAGGCCAGGGCCCTCTGCACCAGATGGCCGTCCAGGTCGGTGATCATGCCGAGGGTGTGCGGGAGTTCGGCGCACTCGCGGAAGGCGCTGCCGCCCTTGTAGTCGACCAGCACGAAGGCCAGCTCGTCGGGCCGGTTGGCGACGGCCAGCGAGGCGATCATGGTCTGCAGCAGCTCGGACTTGCCGGAGCCGGTGGTACCGCCGATCAGCCCGTGCGGCCCGTCCCTGACCAGGTCGAGGCGGAGTTCGCCCTCGTACCCGGCGCCGAGCGTGAACGTGGTGGAGGCGGGGCGGCGGGCCCAACTCGCCGCCAGCGCGGCCGGGTTGGGCGGTTCCTGGCCGAGCAGCGGCAGCAGCCGTACGCCGGAGGGCAGCCCGGAGTCGCTGTCGACCGTGACGTCCCGCACGGGCGCGAGCGCCCGGGCGACCTCCTCGCACCAGTCGGCGCCGACCAGGTCGGCCCTGACGTCCTCGACGGAGGGCACACCGGAGGCCCGTACGGTCAGCCGGTTGCCCTCCGTCGTGATCACGGCGGTGCACTCCTCGGGCAGCAGCCGTTCGCGCTCGTCCACGCACAGGCTGAAGATCCGCACACCGGGCCCGCCGGTCAGGACCTGGACGACGCCGGGCACGTCCCGCAGCCGCCGGGCGCCGTCGAGGACGACGAGCACGTCCGGTTCGCGGAGCAGGGTGTGGCTCAGAGGGGAGGTGGCGGCGGACGTCCGGGCCTGGATGTCGGCGATCAGTTCGTTCACACGGTGGGCGGTGCTCTCCGGGTCGTTGCCGAGCGCGATGACCGAGCCGCGGCGGTCGGGCCGCAGGTGCGGCAGCCAGCGCACCCAGTTCCAGGCGTCCGCGTGCGCGTCGCTGGTGAGGACGACGATCCTCAGGTCCCGGGGACTGTGCAGGACCGCGGCCTGCGCGACGGCCCAGCAGGCCACCGTACGAGGGGTGTCGCCGGGCCCGGACAGGCCCACGACGCCGAAGTCGGCCAGCTCGACGCCGAACGGCACGTCGGCCAGGCGCCAGTGCACCTGGCGGTGGTTGGACTCGCGGGCCTGGTCGTCGATGCGCTTGAGGGACGGGCGGGTGACCGTGCCGAGCCGGAGGGTGAGGTGGTCGGGGTCGCGGCGGCGGCGCTGCCACAGCAGGCTGCCGGGTCCGGTGGCGGTGAGCAGGACTGTGGCCGGGTCGGGGAACGTGATGTTGCGCAACTGCCGTTCCGCCACGGTCGCGTCGCGCATCTCCAGCTCCAGGGAGGCGCGGCGCAGCCGGTAGATGCGCAGCGCCTCCTCCTGCTGCTTGCGCCCGGTGCGGCGGCCCATGATCCAGTTGCTGACCGCCATCATCGGCGTGAAGAAGATGAAGATGATGAAGTAGAAGGAGCGGAACAGGCTCATCATGACGAGGCCCATGACCAGCGGCATCAGCATCATCAGCAGCGGGAACGGCCGTGAGCCGCGTTCGCCGGGCGGGCCCTGCATACGAATCTGCTCGCCGTCCAGGTGCGGGGCGATGCGCGGCGGCCGGTTGTACTCGATGGCCAGACCGTCGGCCGAAGGGTTGACGGCCGCGTCCGGGTCGAACAGCGGGCCGAGCCGCAGCAGCTGGTCGCCGAGCGAGAGGTCGGCGTACACGGGCCAGTCCGCGGAGCCGTCGTCCGGCGGCGGAAGCATGCCGACCGGGGGCAGCGGGGGCTGTTGCGGCAGGCCGTCGGGGCCCGGCGGGGCGGGCTGCGGGGTGTGCCCGCCGGGGCCGCCGTCCTGCGGGCCCGCCGGTTCCTCGGCGGTCAGCGGGGTCCCGGTCTCCGGGTCCACGGGCGGCGGCGGGGTGAGGCTGCGCAGCCCGCAGCGGGCGGGGTCGGCGTCCTCGGGCAGCCGGTAGGTCACCGTGCCGTCCGTGCCGACGGTGATCCACACGCCCTGCTCGGGCGCGCCCCCGCCGTCGAGCCGCAGCGCGCAGCCCCGGTCGGTGCCGGCCTCGTGACTGCCGGGACCCAGCCGCCAGGACCGCCCGGCGCCGGGCCCGCCCACGTGCCTGATCTCCACCAACTCCGGGTCGGAGGACGGCGGTTCCCAGGCGCGGGTGGCGGTACTGGACGGCACGGGGGCGTCCAGGCCGAGCAGGACGCCCTCGCGGATGCCGCTGGCGCCGATGGGCAGATCGGGGCCGAGCAGCCGGTCGCCCAGATACAGCTGCCCCGCCTGCAGGGCGGCGCCGAGGTCGCCGACGGTGGCTCCCTCGGGCAGGTCCAGCAGATGGTCCGCCCGGCGCCCGGCCGGGTCGGCGGTGGTGAGGATCAGGTTCACGTGGGTCCAACCGGGGGCGAGGGGTCAGCTGTGCGTGGGCGTGGTGCCGGGGGCCGGGGCGGGAGCCGGGCGGGATCCGGGCGGGATGCGGCCGCGCGGGAGGCGCCGGGGAGCGGGGCCTCGCCGCTCTCGTGCAGGGACGTGCCGGACGCGTCGGGCGTACTGCGGGACACGCTCGGCGCTTCCGCCGCCTCTTCCTCTTCTTCGAACAGATCCCGCGCGGAACGGCCGGACAGCCCGGTCGAGGCCTCGGCGGCCGGGGCGGGCGGCAGGACGGGCGGGATCGAGGGCAGCACCCTGGCCACGGCAACGCTCAGCGGGCCGCAGCGGGCCAGCAGCGGGGTCCCGGTGACGGCCACCCGGCCGTGCCGGTCGGTCAGCAGTGAGCGGACGTATCCCCGGCCGGGGCCCAGGACCACGGCCCGGACCGCGGGGTCGTCCCCGGGCGGGGCGGCGAACTCGGGGGGCAGCGGGTCCGGCAGTTCGGCCGCGATCAGCACGGGCGCGATGCCGAGCCGGGGCGGGGTCTCCCGGGCGGTCCGGTAGGCGGACCGCACCGGGGGGCCGGGGTAGTCCCGGTGCACGCCCTCGGCGACGACGACCAGCGGACTCGGCAGCCGTACGTCGAGCTGCGCGGCGACCGCCTGGACCAGGGCCGTGGCCGCCCGGTCGTTCCCGGCGACGGAGAGCACGGGCGGGCCGACGGCCAGGTCGAGGAAGGCCGCCGACCGGCCGGCTTCGCCGACGGCGACGATGATCGGGCGGACGTCGGCCGCCTCCGGTGTCACCGAGGGCAGATCCGCCCGGGCCACGAACCAGCGCTCCGGTTCGTCCGGCTCCGTCCACCACGCCCCGTCGGGGTCGGGTTCGGGTGGTCCGGTCCCGGCGAGGAGCACGGCGACCGAGTCGGAGTCCACCAGCGCGGCGTACGGCCGGGCGGGCGCGGCGGCCAACCGGGCTGCGGCCAGGGCCCGTTCGGCGTCCCGCCAGGTCGCGGGGGCGCCCAACTGCCGTACGAGCAGGCGCAGACTGCTCCGGTGGCGGTACCAGGCCCGCGCGGGCGCGGTGAACGCGTCACGGCTGACGGCCACTTCACGGCGCAGCCGTGCCCAGGCCGTGCGCCAGCCGCCCCAGCGCATCGCCCACACGCGCAGCAGCAGGTAGACCAGCAGCAGCGCCCCGGCGATGCCGAGCAGACGGTAGATGGTGTCGCTGTGCTGCCGGAAGAAGACGAAGGGGTCGGTGTTCCTCATGCCGCCTGGATCCGGTCTCTGAGCGCCAACAGTGCGTAGTGATTGCGCGACTTGACCGTGCCCTGCGGGACCCCGATGGTCCTCGCGGCCTCCGCCCGGGTGCGGTCGCGCAGATGGATGTGGAACAGCACCTCGCGGTGCTCGGGCGACAGCGCCGCCAGGGCCAGCCGGACGACCTGGCGGTCGGCGACACCGTCGGCCAGGTCGCCCGCGCTGTCCGGGCGGTGCAGCATGTCGTCCGGGATCACACCGACCGGGACGGCCCGGTCGCGCCGGTGGGCGTCGACGGCGAGGTTGCGGGCGACGCGGTAGAGCCAGGCGATCCGGCGTTCCTCGTCGTGCCGGTCGAGGTCGTCGGCGGTGAGCCAGGCCCTCAGCATCGTCTCCTGCACGATGTCCTCGGCGCGGTGGCGGTCTCCGGAGGTGAGCCGGTACGCATAGCGGAGCAGCCGGGCGCGGTAGCGCTCAGCGGTGGGGGGAGAGCCAGATAATGGGACGTGAGGCATGTTTTGGCTCCAACGACGCTCTCGGTGGGTCGCCATGGGGACGCTGGGCCCACGGCGGGCCACATTGGCACTCCGAGGCTATTTACATTCCGCGGATTTTTCTTGTGCCATCTTCCGCCCAATAAGAACAAATCAGAGCAGAGTCACCTCAGATAAAGCTCAAAGTTAAATAACCAGCCGGTCGCGTAAACCGCGTGAAATCCAGACTCACAGCGTGGCTTCACCCCGGTGGGCACAGCGGCCGTTCAGCCTCCCAGCACGTCCAGCAGACGGTCGACGTCCGCGGGGGTGTTGTAGAGGTGGAACGACGCGCGCAGGTTGCCCGCGCGGTCGGAGACCTCGATACCGGCGGCGCTCAACTCCGGCTGGCGGAAGCCGAGTCCGGGGACCGAGACGATCGCGGAGCCGGGGGCGGGCAGGGGTTCGTGGCCGAGGGTGGCGAGTCCGGTGCGGAAGCGGTCGGCGAGGGCGAGGTTGTGGTCCCGGATGGCCTCCACGCCCAGTTCCTCGACGAGTTGGAGTGAGGCGCGCAGGCCGGCGTAGGTGAAGAGGGCAGGGCTGACGTCGAACCGGCGGGCGGAGTGGGCGAGTTCGGTGACCGGGCCGTAGCAGCTGTCCCAGGGCTTCTCCGCGGCGACCCAGCCGGCCAGCGTCGGGGCGAGTCCGCCGAAGTCCTCGGGGACGACGAGGAAGGCCGCGCCGTGCGGGCCGAGCAGCCACTTGTAGGTGATGGAGACGGTGAAGTCGTAGGCGTCGGCATCGTACGGCAGCCAGCCGACGGCCTGCGAGAAGTCGACGTAGGTGCGCGCGCCGTGGGTGCGGGCCGCCTCACGCAGGGCGGGCAGGTCGGCGATCCGGCCGTCGGCGGACTGGGCGGCGCTGACCGCGACGAGCGCGGTGCCGGGGCGCACCGACTCGGCGAGCCGCTCCAGGGGCACCGCGCGTACCTTGAGGTCGCCGCGTACGTGGAACGGGTTGAGGACGGAGGTGAAGTCGTCCTCGGCGGTGAGGACCTCGGCGCCGGCGGGCAGCGCGGCGGCGATCAGCCCGGTCTGCGCGGCGGCCGAGGGGCCTGCCGCGACCCGCCGGACGGGCACCCCGGCCAGCCGGGCGAAGGCGGCGCGGGCGGTCTCCACGTCCTCGGAGAGGGCGCCCAGCGGCCGGCCCTCGGCCCGCAGCGCCACCGCCTCGTGGAGGGCGGTGACGGCTCGGGCCGGGAGCAGTCCGTTGCTCGCGGTGTTGAGGAAGGTGTTCTTCGGGGCGAACTCGGCACGGACGAGGGTCTCGAAGGTCGTCTCCATGCCTCCACTGTGCGACCGGGAGACGCCGAAGTCCATCACGGATTGTTACACCGTTCCCCTAAGGAATGCTTATACCCCGGCCGCCGCCTGCCGTTCTCAGTTCTGCGGTACCGCGCATCCGTCCGGGCCGCAGGCCTCCGCGCCGCCGTCGTCGATCAGCTTCAGCGGGGAGCGGTCGCCCCACGCCCGGGTGAGCGCCTGCGCGAAGACCTCGGCGGGCTGGGCGCCGGAGACGCCGTAGGCGCGGTCGAGGACGAAGAAGGGGACGCCGTTGGCGCCGAGCTGGGCGGCCTCGCGCTCGTCGGCACGGACGTCGTCGGCGTACGCGGTGGGGTCGGCGAGCACCCTGCGCGCGGCGTCGGCGTCCAGACCGGCCTCGGCGGCCAGCTGCACGAGCCGCTCGTCGCCCTCGCTGAAGACGGACCGCTCCTCGGCGAAGTTCGCCCGGTAGAGGATCTGGACCAGCTCGTCCTGCCTGCCCTGCTCCTTGGCGAAGTGCAGCAGGCGGTGCATGTCGAAGGTGCTGCCGTGGTCGCGGTCGCGGGTGCGGTAGTCGAGGCCCTCGGCGGTGGCCTGCGCGCCCAGGTTCTCCTCGCCGGCCTGTGCCTGCGCCTCGCTCATGCCGTACTTCTTGGTGAGCATCCTGATCACGGGCTGGACGTCGTCCTTGGCGCGCCCCGGGTCGAGCTCGAAGGAGCGGTGCACGACCTCGACCTGGTCGCGGTGCGGAAACGCCTCCAGCGCCTTCTCGAAGCGGGCCTTGCCCACGTAGCACCAGGGGCATGCGATGTCCGACCAGATCTCGACGCGCATCTTCTCGGCTCTCTCTCCAGCTCGTACGTCCCGAATCAGTACGTGAACATTCAACCGGTCGGGTTTCATTCCCCCGGGTGCACGGTGTACCGCAGAAAGAGGTGGTGATCGCCCTCGGCGGGCGGGTTCTCCGGGTCGGGGAACCAGCCCTGGCGGGCGTAGAAGCCCTGGGCCCGCCGGTTGTCGACGTGCACGTCGAGGACGGCGGTACGGCGGCCGTCCGCCCGCCACTGCTCCACGCAGGCGGTGTGCAGGGCCGTACCGACACCCGCCCGCCAGTGGTCGGGGTCGACGTGGAACTGGAACAGCTTGACCGTGTCCGGGCCGGCCCCTTCCGGGGTCCGGAAGGAGGCGAGGCCGACGATCCGGCCCTCCTCCACACCGCACAGCACCTGCCCGTCGGGGCGTTCGATGGCCGTGCGCCAGTTGGCGAGCCAGTCGGTGCCGTCCCGCGGGACGCCGTCCGGGTAGTACGTCGCCCGGGCGCGCGCGTGCAGCGCGACGATCGCCTCGGCCTCGGCGGGCACGACCGTGCGGATCAGCACGTTCAGCTCCCGTCTCTCAGGTCGTCCGGCCAGGTGTCCCGGAACTCGATGTGGTCGTACGTCACCACGCACCCCTCCCCCATCGGCGACTGCGTCATGAAGCCGACGAGGGCGGCGCCGGTCTCCTTCTCGTCGGCCAGGGTGAACAGCCGGACGAAGGTCCAGCGCTTGCCGTCTCGGGAGGCGTGGAAGGCGAAGGCGCGGCCGGTGCGGCTCACCCTCAGCCAGACCGAACTGCCGTCCACGGTGAAGGAGTTGGCGTCGTCGGAGTGCCCCCGGGTGATCACCGTGCAGACGGTGGCCACGTCCGGGGAGTACTCCAGGCACAGCTTGGCCCAGGCACGTTCACCGGTGTGGACGTACAACGCCCCCGCGTCGAAGGCCCAGTTGAAGCCCACGGTGACCCGGGCGATCAGCTGGAAGTCCCCTTCGGGCGCCCCGAGCAGCCGGGGCGCGTCGGCGGCCGGGTCCAGCGCCTCCCCGGTGGGCGGCACGAAACGGTCCTGCCGGGGCCCCGCCCACCCGCTGAGCACACCGTCGTCGTAGGACCAGTGCCCGTCGGGTCCGTAGGTGCGGAGGGCGAAGGGAAGTTCGGGAAGCTCGACGTCCATGCTCAGAGTTTCCCAGGCTCCCCTTCGACTCGTGCCACTCGGGGGGGTCAGCGTTCGAGACGGTTGTCGAAGCGCCGGGGAAGGCCGAGCGGGTTGTCGTCGCGCAGTTCCGGCGGCAGCAGGGCCTCGGGGGTGTTCTGGTAGGCGACGGGCCGCAGCCAGCGCTCGATGGCCGTACCGCCCACGGAGGTGGAGGCCGACGTCGTCGCCGGGTAGGGGCCGCCGTGGTGCTGGGCCGGTGCCACCGCGACACCGGTCGGCCAGCCGTTGACCAGGACCCGGCCCGCCAGCGGGGTCAGTTCGGCGAGGATCTCCCCGCCGCGCCCCTGCCCGGCGGCCTCCTCCTCGGAGAGCTGGACCGTCGCCGTGAGGTTGCCGGGGAGCCGCGACAGGACCGCCCTGACCTCGTCGTCGTCCTCGTAGCGGGCCACCACGGTGACCGGTCCGAAGCACTCCTCCAGGAGCAGGTCGTAGGCGCCCTCCGCGACCAGCCGCGCGGCCGGCACGGTCAGGAAGCCCGCGCTGACGGTGTGCTCGCCGCCCGCGCCGGGCGTCACCGGCGACTCGACGTCGGGCAGCTCGGCCCGCTCGGCGACCCCGGCGACGAAGTTGTCCCGCATGCGGTGGTCGAGCAGCACGCCCGCCTCGGTGTCGCTGACCGCGTCCGTGAGGGACTTGACCAGCCCGTCACCGGCGGCGCCGGACGGTACGAGGACCAGGCCCGGCTTGACGCAGAACTGGCCGACGCCCATGGTCATCGACCCGGCGAGCCCGGTGCCGATGGCCTCCGCGCGCTCGGCGGCGGCCGCCTCGGTCACCACGACGGGGTTCAGGGACCCCAGTTCGCCGTGGAAGGGGATGGGCACCGGCCGGGCAGCCGCCGCGTCGAACAGCGCGCGTCCGCCCCGGATCGAGCCGGTGAAGCCGGCCGCGGCGACGAGCGGGTGCCTGATCAGCTCGACACCCGCCTCGAAGCCGTGCACGAGCCCGAGGACGTCCTCGGGGATGCCGTGCGCAGCGGCGGCCCTCCGCAGCACCTTGGCGACCAGCTCGGAGAGCCCCGGGTGGTCGGGGTGGGACTTGACGACGACCGGGTTGCCGGCCGCCAGCGCGCTCGCGGTGTCACCGCCGGCCACGGAGAAGGCGAAGGGGAAGTTGGACGCCGAGTAGACGGCGACGACGCCCAGCGGCACCTTGTAGCGGCGCAGGTCCGGGACCGGCGGGGTGGCGGCGCTGTCGGGGTGGTTGATCACGACGTCGAGAAAGGCGCCCTCGTCGACGATGCCGGCGAACGCGCGCAGCTGGTAGCAGGTGCGGGCGAGCTCACCGTTCAGCCGGACCGGGCCCAGCGCGGTCTCCGCGTCGGCGACCTCGACGAGCTGCTCCTTGGCCGCCTCGAGGCGGTCGGCGGCGGTGCGCAGGAAGGCCGCCCGGACCGTGCGGTCGGCGAGGGAACCGCGGGCGGCGTGCGCGGCACGGACGACGGTGTCGACCTCCTCGGCCGTGGCCTCCACCGCGACCTGTTCCCGCTGCTTCCCGTTACGGGGGTCGACACTCCAGACTGGTGCTGCTGCCACCGCGGGTCCCTTCACGTGCTGTGAATCAGCTTTGTTCGATATACTGAACGCTGTCTCGGATGGTGAATATGCTGTCGAGACTATAACTTCAGCTTCTCGTCGAACGAAGGGGTCAAGGGCGATGGCAGCTGGCGAAACGGGGGGCGGGGCTCAGGTCAAGTCCGCGGTGCGGACGGTTGAGCTGCTGGAATACTTCGCCGGACGCCCCGGTATGCACTCCCTCGCGGCGGTCCAGGAGGCCGTCGGCTACCCGAAGTCCAGCCTCTACATGCTGCTGCGCACGCTCGTGGAGCTGGGCTGGGTGGAGACGGACGCGACGGGCACGCGGTACGGCATCGGCGTACGGGCGCTGCTGGTCGGCACCTCCTACATCGACGGCGACGAGGTGGTCGCGGCGGCCCGGCCGACCCTGGACCGGCTCTCCGACGACACCACCGAGACCATCCACCTGGCCCGGCTCGACGGCACCAACGTGGTCTACCTCGCCACCCGCCAGTCGCAGCACTATCTGCGTCCCTTCACCCGGGTCGGCCGCCGGCTGCCCGCCCACTCCACGTCCCTCGGCAAGGCGCTGCTGAGCACCTGCACCGACGAGCAGGTCCGCAAGATGCTCCCGGAGACGCTCCCGGCGCTCACCGAGCACACCATCACCGACCGCGAGAAGCTCATCGAGGAACTGCACCAGGTGCGCGAGCAGGGCTTCGCCGTGGACCGCGAGGAGAACACCCTCGGGCTGCGCTGTTTCGGCGTGGCGATCCCGTACCGTACCCCGGCCCGGGACGCGATCAGCTGCTCGGTGCCGGTGGCGCGGCTGACCCCGGCGCACGAACAGCTGGTCAAGGACGCCCTGTTCGACGCGCGGGACCGACTGACACTGGCCACTCGTAGACTCTGAGCATGCTGATCGCCCTGCGCCGCGTCCACGACAGCGACCTCCCGGTGTTCTACCGGCTGCTCAACGACCCCGAGGCACTGCGGATGGCCGCCTTCACCCCGCCGGACCCGGCCGACCGGGCCGCTTTCGACGCCCACTGGACGCGGGTCAGGGCCAGCAGCGCGCTGACGCGCACGATCCTGGCCGACGGCGACGTGGTCGGCCACGCGGCGGTGTACGGGGAGCCCGGCGAGCGCGAGGTGACGTACTGGGTGGACCGCGCCTACTGGGGGCGCGGCGTGGCGACGGCCGCCCTGCGCGCGCTCCTCGCCGAGGTGCCCGAACGGCCGCTGTACGCGCG
Source organism: Streptomyces vulcanius (assembly GCF_042653945.1). Classification (NCBI taxonomy): domain Bacteria; kingdom Bacillati; phylum Actinomycetota; class Actinomycetes; order Kitasatosporales; family Streptomycetaceae; genus Streptomyces; species Streptomyces vulcanius. Next base: position 191,347 of record NZ_JBHSFK010000012.1, read on the forward strand.
GGCTTCGGAGGACAACGCCGGTTCGCGGCGGGTCCTGGAGAAGTGCGGGTTCCGGGTCACCGGTCACGACTCGGGCTTCGCCCACGCGCGCGGCGAGGAGATCGCCGAGGTCGTCATGACGCTGAGCGCATGAACGTATCGCCCGGCGCATGAACGTACGATGAGAAAACCGGCGGAAGGGAACGATTCCCTTCCGCCCGTTCGTCTTTCCGATCGCCATGAACAAGACGATCAGGCGCGCGTCGGTCTTCGCGCTGCTGCTGGTGTTCGCCCTGCTGATCCGGGCGACCTGGGTGCAGTTCTACGAGGCCCAGGCGCTCGCGGACGACACGGACAACCGGCGGGGCGCTATCGAGACGTACTCGGAGCCGCTGGGGAACATCATCGTGGCCGGAAAAGCGGTCACCGGCTCCGCGGACACGACGAGCGGCGACCTCAGATACAAGCGCACGTACACGAACGGCAAGCTGTACGCGGCGGTGACGGGCTACGCCTCGCAGAGCTACGCGCCGACGCAGCTGGAGGGCATCTACGCCGGCCTGCTCAACGGCACCGACAGCCGGCTGAAGACCGTGATGGACACGGTCACCGACCAGCGGGCCGACCCGGGCGACGTGATCACGACGATCGACCCGGCCGTGCAGAAGGCCGCCTACGACGCCCTGGGCGACAAGAAGGGCGCGGCCGTCGCCATCGACCCCGGGACCGGCAAGATCCTGGCGGTCGTGTCGACACCGTCGTACGACCCGTCCTCGCTCACCGATGCCAACACGGCCGGTACCGCCTGGAAGCAGCTCAACGCCGACTCGGACAAGCCGCTCGTCAACCGCGCGCTGCGGCAGCCGCTGGCGCCGGGCTCGACGTTCAAGCTGGTGGTGGCGGCAGCCGCGCTGGAGGACGGGCTGTACTCGTCGGTGGACGAGAAGACGGACAGCAAGGACCCGTACACCCTGCCGGGCACCCGCACGGTCCTGGCGAACGAGAACACGTCCGCGCCCTGCGAGAACGCCACGATCCGGGTGGCGCTCCAGTACTCCTGCAACAACGTCTTCGCGCACATGGCGGTCCAGCTCGGGCAGGACAAGCTGAGGGCGACGGCGGAGAAGTTCGGCTTCAACGACGACTCCCTGGACGTGCCGGTGCGGGCGTACGCGAGCGTGTACCCGTCCGACATGAACGAGTCGTCCACCGCCCTCACCGGTATCGGGCAGTTCGACGTGACCGCGACACCGCTGCAGATGGCCATGGTGTCCGCCGCGATAGCCAACGGCGGGGAGATGGTCTCGCCGCACATGGTCTCCCAGATCACCGACAGCGGCGGTGACGTCCTGAAGGACTACGACGACGAGGCGGCCACGACGCGGATCGTCAGCGCCTCCACCGCCGAGCAGTTGCGGTCGGCGATGCAGACGGTCGTCGAGAAGGGCACCGGCACGAACGCGCTCATCGACGGTGTCACCGTGGGCGGCAAGACGGGCACGGCCCAGAACGGCGAGAACAACAGCAAGGCGCCGTACGCCTGGTTCACGTCCTACGGCACGTCGGACTCCACCGGCAAGCAGATCGCCGTCGCGGTGGTCGTCGAGCAGTCGGACGCGGCGCGGTCCGAGGTGAGCGGGAACGGGCTGGCCGCCCCCGTCGCCAAGGCGATGATGGAGGCGGCGCTCAAGAAGTAGACCCTCAGGTCACTTCACACCCAGGATCTGCTCGATCGGGTCGATCGCGAAGTACACGAGGAACAGCGCCGACGTCGCCCACAGCAGCCAGTGGATCTCCTTGGCCTTGCCGAGGACGGTCTTGATGAGGACGTAGGCGACGAAGCCCGCGCCGATGCCGTTGGTGATCGAGTAGGTGAAGGGCATCACGGCGATGGTGAGGAACGCCGGGATGGCGATCTCGTACCTGTCCCAGTCGATGGTCTTGACCTGCGTCATCATCAGGAAGCCGACGGTGACCAGGGCGGGGGCCGCCGCCGGGAGCGGGACGATGGTCAGGACCGGGGTCAGGAACAGGGCGAGGGCGAACATCCCGCCGGTGACGAGGTTGGAGAAGCCGGTGCGGGAGCCCTCGCCGACGCCGGCCGCGGACTCGATGTAGGCGGTCGCGGAGGACGCGGAGGCCGCGCCGCCGGCGACCGCCGCCGCGCCGTCGATCAGCAGCACGCGGCCCAGGTTGGGGACCTTGCCCTCCTCGTCGAGGAGCCCGGCCTCCGCGCTGATGCCGACGACCGTGCCCATGGTGTCGAAGAAGTCGGACAGCAGAAGCGTGAAGACCAGCAGGACGACGGTGACGGCGCTGATCTCGCCGAACGCGCCGAACAGGCTGAAGTGTCCGATCAGCCCGAAGTCGGGGGTGTCGACGATCTTGTCGGGCCAGGACGGCGTGGTCAGGCCCCAGGACTTGATGTCGGCGACCGAGTTGATCACGATCGCGAGCACGGTCATGGACACGATACTGATCAGGATGGCGCCCTTGACCTTGCGCGCCAGCAGTCCGACGGTCAGCAGCACGCCGAGGCAGAACACCAGGACCGGCCAGCCGGAGAGGGTGCCGGTGCCGCCGAGCTGGACCGGGACGGTGGTGTTCGCGGCGTCGGGGATCCGGCTGACGAAACCGGCGTCGACGAAGCCGATGAACGCGATGAACAGGCCGATGCCGACGCTGATCGCCTGCTTCAGCCCCTGCGGGATGGCGTGCATGACGGCCTCACGGAGACCGGTCACCACGAGCACGCAGATCAGCAGGCCTTCGAGGACGATCAGGCCCATCGCGTCGTCCCAGCTCATCAGCGGGGCGATCTGGAAGGCGACCACCGCGTTGAGGCCGAGGCCCGCGGCGAGGGCGAGGGGCAGGTTGCCGCCGACGCCCATGATGATCGTCATCACCGCGGCCACCAGGGCGGTGGCGGTGGTGAGTTGGACGGCATCGAGGGAGTGACCGAACTTGTCCTTCGCACTGCCGAGGATGATCGGGTTCAGTACAAGAATGTAGGCCATCGTGAAGAACGTGGCGAAGCCGCCGCGTATCTCGCGGCCGAAGGTGGACCCCCGTTCGGAGATCTTGAAGAACCGGTCGACAACGTCCACGTGCTGCTCCTTGCTGCCTGAATGATCGTGTGCGGATGCTGGCTGGATTGTTGCTGCCTTGAACCATGCTCAGGTTTTCGCCGTGTTACGGAATCGGGCTTCCCCGCAGCTCCCGGCCGCCACATGATGTTCGAACCCTCGTGCCAATCCAAGAGGTAGATCGCTGCTACGCTTCCGGATCTCGCCGCACCGAGAAGAGGTCACCCGTGGGCACAGTCGTGGACGACGACGCCTCCGTGGAGTTTCACACCTTCTTCGACCGCCACTACGCCGAACTGTCCCGGCTGGCCCATCTGCTGACCGGCGAGGCCGACGCCGCCGACGATCTCGCGGCGGACGCCCTGCTCGCCCTGTGGAACCGCTGGGACCGGGTGCGCGCGGCCGACCATCCGGTGGCGTACGCCCGTGGCGTCGTCGCCAATCTGGCCCGCACCCGGATCCGCAGCGCCGTCCGCGAGCGCCGCAGGATCGCCCTGTTCTGGTCACAGCGCGAGGAGAAGACGGAGAACCCCGACGTCGCCGGTGTCGTGGACGTCCAGTCGGCACTGCGTAGACTCCCCTTCCGCAAGCGGGCCTGTGTGGTGCTCCGGCACGCCTTCGACCTGTCCGAGAAGGACACCGCGCTCGCCCTGGGGATCTCGGTCGGTACGGTGAAGAGCCAGACCTCCAAGGGAATGGCCGAGTTGCAGAAGCTGCTCGGCGCACAGGGAGCCCCGCTCAAGGTGCATGCGATGGCCCGCACCGGCGAGACTCCGGGAAGGAACCGATGACGATGCGGCGGGACGTGCACGACGAGCTGCGCGCCCGGCTGCACGAGGCGGCCGAGGCGCACGAGCCGAACCGGGAGCACATGCTGGCCCGGATCGAGCGCGGTATGGCGAGCCAGGAACCGGACCGGCGCGCCCACCGGGCGACCCGTCCGATGGTGTGGGGCTGGGCGCGGATCGTGGGCGCCACAGCGGCGGTCGCGAGCATGCTCGCGCTCGGCGGCTACGCGGTGGCCTCCGCGGTCAAGGACGACACCCCGGCTCAGCAGACGGTCGCCGTCTCCTCGCCGCCCGTGGAGTCCCCCGAGGCGACGAGCCGCCCGCCGTCCTCCCCCGACCCGTCCCCGAGCTCCGGCGGCGGTTCGAAGGCACCGGTGAAGCCGAGCACGACCCCCGCACCCACCGCGAAGTCCAGCCCCAGCGCCCCCGCCGTCGGCCTGCTGCCCGCGAACGACGACAACGAGGACGGCCCGCTGTGGTCGGACGGCTCGGTCGACCCGCACAGCAACGACTTCTGGGCGCAGAGCAATGTGACGCTGAAGACGTCCCAGGCGCTCACCTCGCTCACCGTGCAGCTGAAGATCGCGCAGACCGGCGGGGTGTCCACGGCGGGCGCCTGGCGCTCCCCGCCCGAGGACGACTTCACCTTCACGGTCGCCGAGCAGGACGGCTTCCTCGTCTACACCTGGGTCCTCAAGGACGGCCGCACGGTCGCCAAGGGCGAGTGGGTCTTCGCCGGACAGTACGACCACGACCGCGGCGGACGGAACGCCAAGGACGACACATACGCGATCACCGCCAAGTCCGCGGGACAACAGAGCTCGGTGGGAGGCGACTTCGCCTCCCACGATGACGATGACGGCGATTCGTAGCGGTCGGCCGACCTACTTCATCGTCGCGCCGATGGTCGTCGAGCCCGTGGTCAGGAACGTCGTCGCCGGCAGGGAGCCGTCCGCGGCGCGGGTGGCGTACGCCGTCGTCGCGTCGGTCGAGACGAAGGCGGGCGTGCCGACGCCGCTGTCCCAGCTGTTCGCCGCGGACACGGTCGAGCGGCCGAGCTTGTCCTGGCCGCCCCTGTCGCTCACGGCGAGGTTGCGGGCGAGGCGGGCCCTGCCGGTGGCGAAGTAGAAGCCGGTCTGGGCGTTGGAGTAGGCCGTGTTGCGGTTCAGGACGACGGCTCCGGTGTTGGAGTTCTCGGTGAAGCCGTTGAGGGTGTTGTCCCAGGCCGCGTTGCCGTTGACGACATGCGCGACGGCGACGCCACCGCCGCCCAGCTTGAACCCGTTGCCGTTGCCATCGAACGCCGGATCCCCCCACCGGTTCCTGCCGTTGCCGAAGGCCCAGCTGTGCTCGACGGTGACCGGTGTGGAGAACTGCCAGAGGTCGAGGCCGTCGTCCGAGTTGTTGAACAGACGCGCCCCGGTGATCCGGTTCCCCGCGCCCGAGCCGAACTTGACGGCGATGCCGTCGGCGTTCTGGCCGTGTCCTGCGGCGTCGTAGTTGCCGTAACTGTCCAGGTTCTGCACGAGGTTGCCGACGGTGTTGTCGCCGCGCAGGGTGAAACCGGAGTCGCCGTTGTTCGCGGTGACGAGGTTCCTGAAGATCCCGCCGGTCGACGAGGTGACGACGAAGCCCTGTGCCGGGGAGTTCTGGAAGGTGAGGTTCTGGACGGTCCAGTGGCTGCCGTAGATCCCGGCGAGCCAGGAGCCGGCCGCGAGCCTGGAACCGTCGATCTTCACCTTCTCGCCGCCGTACGCCTGGAGCGTGATGCGGGCCGAACCGGTGCCACTGGCCGTGGACTTGAGGGTGGCGGTCGGGTAGTAGGTGCCCGCGCGGACCTGGATGACCGTGCCGGCGACCGCGTTCTTCACGGCCGACTCCAGCTGGGCGGTGGTGGAGACGGTGACCGTCGAGGAGGCGGCCTCCGCACCGCCGTTCGACAGGCCGAGGTAGACACCGCCCGCTCCCGAGGCGACCACCACGGCGGCGGCGATCGAGAGCGTGCGGGTACGGCGGTGGCGTCCGGTGCTCAAACGCACGGGCTTTCCTTTCGAGGAGGGTCGGTTCGCACACCAGTGGCCGCCGTGGCCGGAAACGGTTGCCGTACCCGGCGAAGAAGATCGAAACTTGGCACTCCGAAGGCACCCCTCACGTCCCCGGAGCAGCGCCCATGACACAGCCCGCAGACACCGCCCACCCCTCCGCGTCGGTCGTGGACGCGACGGCGCCGGGGCAGAAGGGGTACGCGGTCGTCACCGAGGCCTCGGCCAAGGTGGTCCTGCCGATGGAACCGGGCGTCGAACTGCGCGGCCTCGCACCCGAGTTGCGGGTGAGCGAGGGCGCGAGCGTCACCCCGCCCTCGGGCACGCGCCGGGACTTCCGCGAGCCGCGGACCTACACGGTCACGGCGGCCGACGGCACCCGCCGCACCTGGACGGTCGAGGCCGTCCCCACCCGTGGCCCGGTCCTGCCCGGTCTCACCGCCGACCCCGAAGTGCACTACCTGGACGGCGAGTTCTGGATCCACCCGACGACGGACGGCTTCCAGGGCTGGAGCGGGACGCGCTTCAAGGCGTACTCCTCCCGGGACCTGGTCCACTGGACCGACCACGGGGTCGTGCTCGACCTGGGTACCGACATCAGCTGGGCGGACGCATACGCCTGGGCGCCCGCCGTGGCCGAGCGCGACGGCAGGTACTACTTCTACTTCTGCGCCGAGCAGCAGATCGGGGTCGCGGTCGCCGGCTCCCCCGCCGGCCCCTTCGAGGACGCGCTCGGCAGGCCGCTCGTCGCCAAGGGCGGCGCCTGGAGCGGTCAGATGATCGACCCGGCGGTCTTCACGGACGACGACGGACAGGCGTACCTCTACTGGGGCAACGGTCACGCGTACGTCGTCCCGCTCAACGACGACATGGTGTCCTTCGACCCCGCGCGGGTGAAGGACATCACCCCGGGCGACTTCCGTGAGGGGTCCTTCGTCGTGAAGCGGGGCGGCACGTACTACTTCATGTGGTCCGAGGACGACACCCGCAGCGAGAACTACCACGTGGCGTACGCGACGGGATCGTCCCCGCTGGGTCCGTGGACCGAGCGGGGGACGATCCTGTCCAAGCGTCCCGAGTACGGCATCCTCGCCACCGGCCACCACTCCGTGGTGAACGTGCCCGGCACGGACGAGTGGTACGTCGTCTACCACCGGTTCGCCCTGAACGGCCCCGGGCGGCCGGTCGGTGACGGCACCCACCGGGAGACGACCGTCGACCGGCTGTGGTTCGCCGCCGACGGAAGCATCGAGCCGGTGGTGCCGACCCTTGAGTCGATCGAACCCGTACGAGACGTCAGCTGACGAAGTACGTGGGGTTCGGCAGCTTGTACGTGCGGTCGGCGTAGCCGCCGTCCAGGTCCGAGTACTGGTCGCCGAAGTTGGCGACGATGTCGTACCCGAGGTCCTTCTCGATGTGCTTGCGGGTGCCGCCCTTGTACTGCACGGTGGTGCAGGTCCAGGCCCCCGGCGTGGCGCAACCGCTCAGGTACGACGGCGGGTTGGCCGTGTCCTTGAGGAACATGTGGCCGGCGTCGAGGTTCACATCGGCGCCGATCTTCTTCAGGTTCTCGACCGCGGCGGTGCGCTGGGCCTCGCTCAGGCCGGAGTTGTAGAAGACCTCGACGCCCTTCTGCTCGGCGTACCGGACGAGTTCGGCGCTGCCGAAGACACCCGGGCGGTCCGCCTTGTTGACGTACGCCGCCCAAGTAGCCGAGTTGTAGGTGTAGTTGTAGCGCTTCTCGTAGTCGAGGCTGAGCAGCAGCGTGTCGTCGATGTCGAAGACGACGGCGGGCTTCGCGTGGTGGCGGAGGCTCTTGCGGGCCGCCTTGTCGATGTACTTCTTGGCGTCGGCGTCGATACGCGCCAGATCCTTGGCGTACGGGCTGGTCGGCGACGCCTGGTAGACGCCATTGGCGTCCGCCGTGGTGCCGTAGTAGGTGTCGATGTCCTTCACCAGGAGCCCGATGTTGTAGGGCTCGTGGGTGGAGTTGGCCGTGGACTGACCGGCCGTGGCCGCACCCGCGCCGTACAGGGCACCGGCGGCGACGGCACAGGCGGCAGCGATCGCCGCGATACGCAGTGGCTTATGCATGACAGGTGTTCTACGCGCGTCACCCCGTCGGGCGCGAGACCCGTTGCCCGATCGAGACCGCGTGCCGGGCAAAAAACGGGTCAAGCGCCCTGGGGCGGGTGACGCCAGGTCAGTCCATCGTCGCGCCGATGGTCGTCGACCCGGTCGTCAGGAAGGTGGTCGTGGGCAGGGTGCCGCTGGAGCTGCGGGCGTTGTACGTCGTCGAGGCGTCCGTGGACCGGAAGGCCGGGGTGCCGATTCCGCTGTCCCAGTTGTTGCCGGCCGAGGTGACCGAGGAGCCCTTGCTGACCGAGCCGCCGCCGTTGCTCACGGCGAGGTTCTTGCCGAGCCTCGCGGAGCCGGTGGCGAAGTAGTAGCCCCACTTGCTGTTGGCGTACGCGGTGGTGCGGTTGATGACGATCGCGCCGGTGTTGGAGTTCTCGGTGAAACCGTTTCCGGCATTGCCCCAGGCGGCCGAGTTGTTGACGACGTGCGCGACGACCTCGCCGTCGCCGCCCAGCTTGTAGCCGTTTCCGTCGCCCGCGAACGCCGAGTCCGACCAGCGGTTGACGCCGTTGCCGAAGGCCCACGTGTGCTCGACGGTGACGGGCGAGGAGAAGGACCAGAAGTCGATCCCGTCGTCCGAGTTGTTGTAGAGGCGGGCGCCGGTGATGAGGTTGCCGGTGCCGGAGCCGAACTTCACGGCCACTCCGTCGGCGTTCTCGCCGTGGTTCGCGGCGTCGTAGTTGCCGTACGCGTCGATGTTCCTGACCGTGTTGTTGACGGTCCCGTCCCCGGTGAGGGTGAAGCCGGAGTCGCCGCCGTTGATGGTCTTGATGTTGTTCCAGACCGTTCCGGTGCAGGACTGGCAGACGACCGCGCTGTCCGGGGAGTTCTGGAAGGTGAGGTTGGAGACGTTCCAGTAGTCGGCGGTGAGCTTGAAGATCCAGTCGCCGTCGGGGAGGGACGAGCCGTCGATCTTCACCGTCTCCGAGCCGTACGCCGTGAGGGTGATCGGCGCGGAGGAGGTGCCGTTGGCCGTGGACTGGAGGGTGGCGGTGGGGTAGTAGGTCCCGGCGCGGACCTGGATGACGGTGCCGGCGGTGGCGTTCTTGAGGGCGTTGGAGAGGTCGGTGGAGTTGCTGACGACCACGGTCGCGGCCTGTGCCTGGGTGGGCAGGACGACGGCGAGCCCGGCGCCCAGGGTGAGGGCGGCGAGGGCGCCGAGAGCGGTGCGACGAGACAGACGGGACAGACGAGACATGGAGTGCGGTCCTTTCTCGTGCGGACGGGGATGGTTCAGGAAGGGGTGGTTCGCAGGACGGAGTCGAGCCATGTGAGGACCTCGTCCTGCATGCGGTCGGCGAAGACATGGCCGAGGTCCGGCCAGGTCTTCACGTGCAACCGCTCCTCGGCGTGGCGGGAGCGCCAGACGGCGCGCAGCTTCTCGTGGGCGGCGCGGACGCCGTCGGCGGGGAAGAGCGGATCGAGCCCGCCGGCGAAGAACAGCATCGGCCTGGGTGCGGCGATGCTCGCCACGTCGGGGAAGTCGAGGTACCGGGGCAGCCCCGGGTGGAGCAGGTAGTACGCGGACTGGCCGCGCAGCAGGTTGTTGCCGGGCACCAGCGTTTCCCGCAGGCCCGTCATCCAGCAGACGGCGGCCGCGGCGGCGAGGTCGTCGCAGAGCGCGGCGGTCTGCCAGGCGCGCAGGGCGCCCATGGAGAAGCCGACGGCCGCGACCCGGCGCGCGTCCACCCGGTCGAGCCCGGCGAGGAAGCCGGCGGCCCGGACGTCCTCGCGGGCCATGAGTCCGGCGAGTGAGGAACCGAGCTGGTAGTGGACCGCGGCGAGGGCCTGCTGGTCGTCGTAGGTGAGCGGGCCGCGGTCGCCCCAGCCGGGGGCGTCCGCGCACAGCACGGCGTATCCCCGCCCGGCCAGTTCGTCGCCCACGAACCGCCCGTCGAAGTGCTCCGCCGCCCAGGCCCGCGCGGAGGCGAGCCGGTCGTCGTCGTACCAGGGCCGGACCAGTTTCTCCTTGCCGATGTCGAACCTCCCGCCGTGGTCGTGCAGGAGGAGGACCGCAGGGAAGGGTCCGGGCCCGTCCGGGGTGAGGAGCACGGCGCGGACACGTTCGTGACGGGTGAGGGAGAGGGTCACCAACTGGGCGCCGTAGCCGTCCTGTTGACAGCGCTCACCGAACTCGGGCGCGTACGGGGTGCCGTCCTGTCGCCCGACGATCAGCGACTCCTCCACCTTGGCGCGGGCGGCCCGGCGCCAGGCGTCGAAGTCCCGGATCGGGGAGTTCCTCCAGGCGAGGGGGAAGGTGAGACCGGCTTTCAGCCGGAGGGGGTCAGGGACGACGACCGTCATAGGGACTCCAGTCCCCGAGATAGGTCCTTCGGGTGTGTGTGGCCGCCTCCTCGGCCGTCAGTCGGGGGCGGTTCTCCGGCACCGAAACCACGGCGCCGGGACCGGAGTTGGCGTACTCGCGGAAGCGCATGGTCTGCCAGGGGTAGGCGTCGCGCATGTTGATGTAGGGGGTGGCGGCGTCGATCCCGGGGCCGATCCAGGTGTCGCGCACGACCAGTGAGGGCCAGGCGGTCGTCTCGTACGTCGGCACCCAGGGGCGGGCGATCTTGTACGCCGCGTCCTCGGCGCCGGAGGTGATCCGGCCGCACAGGGCGAGGAAGCCGTAGGGGTTGGCGCGGGCGGTGGAGGGCGCGAAGACCATGCCCTTGGGGGTGAAGGTCACGTCCCGCTGGAGGGTGTGGAAGCGGCAGGAGTCGAACACGGCCCGGGCCCGCCCGAAGACGAAGTCGACGTCTCCTTCGATGTGACAGTGGCGGTAGTACTGCCGGTCGAAGGCGTCGAGCGCGGTGGTGTCCGCGAACAGGGTGTCCTGGTGGGCGAGGAGGCGGACGTTCTCGAAGTGGCTGCGGTCGCCCGTGACATAAGCGGCGACGGCCTGGGTGCCGGTGATGTCGGGATGGTCGGCGCGCAGCCAGTCGTTGGCGAGCGTGAGGTCGAGGACGGTCAGTCCGGGGGCGGCTGAGGTGAAGGTGGCGGAGCCCGCGGTGCCGTAGGTCCCCGAACCGTCCGGCCTGGGCGTCCCGTTCGCGTTGTCGTGGACGATGACGGCGGCGCGCGGGTCGCGACTCGCTCCGCGCAGGGTCAACTCGCCCTTGTTCGCGGGCACGTTGACGACCTCTCGATACGTTCCCGGGTGCACGACGATCGTCCAGCCGGGGGCCGTGACCGCGTCCACGGCCGCCTGGACGGAGTCGCCGGGGCGGACGTGCAGGACGCGGCGGGAGTGTGCGTGAGCCGGGGTCGCGGCGGTCAGGGCGGCGCCGGTCAGACCGGCGAGGAGGGTACGGCGGCGCATCTCAGCACTCCCCCTTCCATGGTTCCCAGTCGCCGAGGTAGGCGGCCCGGGTCGCGGACTCGGCCTGCTCGTCGGTGAGTTGGGGCCGGTTCTCCAGGACGGTGATCTCCGCTCCGGGGCCGGTGTTGCGGTACTCGGCGAACCGCTGGTCCTGCCAGGGGAAGGAGGCCGACATGTTGGTGTAGGGCGCGACCGCGTCGATACCGGGTCCGAGGTGGGTGTCGCGGACGGTGAGGCTCGGGCGGGCGGTGGTGTCGGAGCTGGGCACCCAGGGGCGGGCCAACTTGTAGGAGGCGGCGGGTGCTTCACCGCTGATCCGGCTCCGGGTGACCAGGTAGCCGAGCGGGTTGGCGCCCGCCGTGGAGGGGGCGAGGACGAAGCCGTAGGGCGCCCCGGCCAGGTCGGTGCGGTTCAGGGTGCGGAAGTGGCAGCGCTCGTAGACGGCGGTGCCACGGCCGAAGACGAAGTCGACGTCTCCCTCGGCGTAGCAGTGCGCGTAGTACTGCCGGGCGAAGGCGGCCAGGGCGATGGAGTCGGCGTACAGGGTGTCCTGGTGACCGAGGAAACGGCAGTGGTGGAAGGCGGAGCGGTCGCCCTGGACCTTGATGGCGACGGCCTGGGTGCCGGTGATGTCGGGGTGGTCGGCGCGCAGCCAGTCGTTGGCGAAGGTGATCCAGCGGGCGGTGAAGCCGTCGGCCTGCACGGTGGTGGTGGCCGAGCCGGTGGTGCCGTAGGTCCCGCCGCCGGGCTTGGGGGTGCCGGCCGCGTTGTCGTAGACGATGACGACGTCCCGGGCGTTCTCGGACGCGCCGAGCCAGGTGGCCCCGGTGCGGGTGGCGTCCAGGACGACGGTCTCCCGGTAGACGCCGGGTGCGAGGACGAGGGTCCAGCCGCTGCCGGTGGTGGCGGCCACGGCGTCGCGGACGGTGGTGAAGTCGCCCCGGCCGAGCGGGTCGACGTACCGGGTCCGCGGGGTGCGGCGGGCGGCCGGGGAGCCGAAGCGGCCGAAGGGCCGGCGGCGGCCGGTGGCCGCGTGCGCGGTCGGGGCGGCGAGGGCGGCGGCGGTTCCCGCGGTCACGGCGAGGAACCGCCTTCTGGAAAGGGGATGCATGCGGGTGCTCCTTCGCGGTGCGGCTCTGCTGAGGAGGGCGGCCGGGGCGGCGGTGGACGTCACCGACCCGGCCGTCGTAGGGACGGTTCAGCCCAGGCGTCCCGCGCCCGCCCCGCAGTCGACGATCCGGGGGACGGAGCGGGCGGGGTCGACCCCGGTGCGCAGGGTGGGCGTCCAGCCCGCGCCGGACTCCAGGGTCTCGGCGGGGATCTCGGCGTTGTGGACGGCGATCAGGTCGGTCTTCACGCCGTTGACGTAGTTGTCGTCGGCCGTCAGCGGCGAGACGTTCCACCGCTTGAGCGCCTTGGCCGCGCTGACCCCCTCGGGCAGCGTGAACGCGTTGTGCTCGGCGACGAGTTGGGACTCCTTGCCGATGCCGAAGCTGTAGGCGTAGTCGCTGTTGGCGATGAAGTGGTTGTTGTAGGAGTCGACCTGTCCGAAGCGGACGCGGGGCGCGCGTTCGACGAGGTTCGAGAACAGGTTGTGATGGAACGTCACCTTCAGATGGCCGCGGTCGCCGACGGCCGTCGACTCGCTGTCGCTGTTGCCGACGAGGATCGTCTTGTCGTGGTCGGTGAAGACGTTCCAGGAGGCGGTGACGTAGTCGGCGCCCCGGACGACGTCCAGTTCGCCGTCGTGCTGCTGGTAGAGCATCCCGAAGTGGGTCGGGGCGGCGCTGTCCGGGTGGGAGCCGTCGGTGAAGGTGTTGTGGTCCAGCCACACGTGCGTGGAGCCGTAGACGACGGCGGTGTCGTACTCGGAGTTCCAGTTTCCGGTGGCGCCGTCGGTCGGGTCCCACTGCGGGAAGCAGTCGAGGGGCGACTCGAAGGCGAGGTTCCGGATGATGACATTGTCGACGGCCTTGATCTGCAGGCTGACGCCCTTGAACCCGGCGTTTCGCCCCACGCCCACGATGGTGGTGTTGGACGGGATGTTCGCCTTGATCGCCTGGTCCTGCGCGGCGGCGGAGGCGCGCCGCAGCCCCTCCGGACTGTCGTCGGGCTCGGCGCTGAGGTCGGTGTCCAGGCCCCAGGTCTCCGGCGAGTACCTGGCGAGGTAGTCGTCGAAGTCGTAACCGGTCGCGGCGAAGGCGTCGCAGCCCTCGGCGACGGCGTCGATGACACCCTTCACCTTGATGATCTTCGGCGCGGAGCCTCCGGCGGCGAGGGCGGCCTTGAAAGCGGCCCAGGTGGTGACGGTGTGGACGTGCGCGGCGTCGGCGGCGGATCCGCCCGTCGTCCCGGTCCCGTACGAGCCCCAGCCGTCGCCGGCGGCCAGGACCTGCCGGCCGAGGTCGCGGGAGGCGGACTGGGCGGAAGCGGTGCCGGTGACGGACAGCGCCAGCGCTGTGCACCCCGCCAGAGCAGCAATGACGCGTCCATGACATCTCCGTGTACGCACTGTGCGGGTCTCCTCTTTGTTGCGGGCGTTACGACAGCGGATCGGGCCAGGTGATCCAGGACGTGGGGATCTCGTCGTGCAGCCGGACGGCGTCACGCGGTCCGAGCACCCGCGTCCGCAGCAGCTCCCGCACGACAAGCCGCGCCACGGCGATCGCGCCCGGCGGATTGAAGTGCGTGTTGTCCTGCTCGGTGTCGGTCCAGTTGAAGTAGGTCTTCGTCTCCTCGACCCCCAGCCGCTGCCACAGCGCGAGCGACAGCGCCTGGATGTCGAGCAGCGCCACCCGCTCCTCCTCGGCGAGCGCCCGCATGGCGGCCGGGTACTCCCCGTGCGTCGGCAGCGCGTCGCCCTCGGCGTCGAACCGCCGCCGCTCCACGGGCGTGGCGAGCACGGGCCGTGCCCCCTTCGCCCGGGCGCCGGAGATGTACAGCCGCAGGTAGTCCTGGTACGTCGTCCAGGGCTCGGTGTAGCGCGTGGGGTCGGCGGCCTTCTCGTCGTTGTGCGCGAACTGGACGAGCAGGAAGTCCCCGGGCCGGATCGCCGCGAGGATCGCGTCCAGCCGACCCTCGTCGACGAAACTCTTCGAACTCCGCCCGTTCAGCGCGTGATTGGCGACGGGCCGCTCGGCTTTCAGAAAGAAGGGAAGCGCCATACCCCACCCGGTCTCGGGTGCGGCATCGGAGTACTTCTGGGCGGCGGTGGAATCACCGGCGATGTAGAGGGTGCGGGGCCGGCCGTGGGCTTCGGCGGTGCCGGACACGGCCAGGGCGAGCGGTACGGCGGCCAACGCCGCCGAGGTGACCTGCCTACGGGTAAGGGACACGAACGTGCACCTCTCGAAGTTTTTGTCTTTTAGGGGCGCGGGGAACTGCGCGACCAGCCACGACCGGCCCGCAGTCGCCCCGCAACCACGACCACCCGAGCTATCCGTTGTTCTTCTTCCAGTCGGCCTGAGCCGCGTTCAGCTGGTCGGCCAACGTGTCCAGAAAGTCCTTCGCACTCATCTTCCCGAGCAGCACCTTCTGGTAGTTCGGCTCGTTGTCGGCCTTGGAAATGGTGTTCCAGTCGGGCAGGTAGTAAGGGAACTGCACGATCTTGGTGTTGGCCCCGTTCAGCGCCTCGGCGGCCAGCTTCGTCGGCTCGGCCTTCTGGATCCACGCGTCCTGCGCGGCCTCGGTGTTGGCCGGGATCTGCCCCGCGGACTCGTTGTACTTGGAGTTCTCCGCGTGCGAGACGGCGAACTCGACGAACTTCCAGGCCGCCGCCTTGTTCTTGCTGGGCTTGAAGACGCTCAGCCCGTCGACCGGGTTGGAGACCTGGACCCGGGTGCCGTCGTCCTGGGTCGGGCTCGGGATGCCCCGGAACTTGCCCGCGCCCAGCGCCTTCAAGTGGTCCTGGTAGGAGCCGAGGTTGTGGCTCAGCATGCCGATGGTGCCGCTGTCCCACTGGGCGACCATCTTGGTGAAGTCGTTGTTGACGTCGGCGGACGGGGTGTCCTTCTTGTACAGGGAGACGTACTTCTCCAGCGCCGCGACGATCTTCGGATCGTTGACGGTGGTCTTCTCGCCGTTCCAGAAGGTGTCGATGCCGGTCTGGCTGTACGCCGCGTCGAGCGCCGGCGCGATGGAGCCCTCGCCGCCGCGGATGGTGAAGCCGAACTCGTTCTTGTCCTTGTCGGTGAGCTTGTCGGCGGCCTCGTAGAACTTCGTCCAGGTGGTCGGCGCGTCCAGGCCGGCCTGCTCGAACAGGTCGGTGCGGTACCAGAGCGTGCCGTTGTTGGACGAGGTCGGGATCTGGTACAGCTCCTCGCCGCCGCCCGCCGCCCGGCTGCTGTCCACGAGGTTCTGGCTCAGCTTGCCCTTGAGGTCGCTCTTCTCCAGGCGGCTGTCCAGCGGCTCCAGCGCGCCCTGCACCGCGACCTCGGCGAGCATCGCGGTGCCCACCCCGCCGACGTCGGGCAGACCGCCGCCCTGGATCGCGGTGTCGTACTTGGACTGGGCGCTCGCGGCGGGGATCCCGACGTACTTGACCTTGATGTCCGGGTTCGCCTTCTCGAAGTCGGCGATGATCTCCTTCCAGATGTCGGTGCGGACACCGCCGTTGTTGTCCCAGAAGGTGATCTCACCCTTGCCGGAACCCTCGCCTCCCTTGTCTCCCGCGCTGCCGCTGCCGTCGTCGCCGCAGGCGGTGGCGGTCAGCGCGAGCACGGAGCCCAGGGCGACGGCCAGGGCGGCGCGCCTGCTTCTGTGGTTGCTGCTCTTCATGTGGTCGGCTCTCTTCTTCCGGATCCAGCGGAGACATGCGGAGTTGTGGAGCAGTGAGGCTGTGAAGCTGTGGGGAGTCAGTGGCGGGCCTGAGGGGCCCAGCCGTCGGCGCCCTCGAGATAGGTGGCGACGCTGTACGTCCTCGCGTCGGCGTCGCTCAGCTGCGGCCGGTCCGCCGAGGTCACCGCACCCGGCCCGTGGTTGCGGTACTCGGCGAAGCGCGCGTCCCGCCAGGAGAACCCGCTCATGTCGGTCCACGGCGCGGACTTGACCGCCGCCGGCAGCTCGGTGTCCCGGATCAGCACCTGCGCGACCGCCGCCGGCTCCCCACCCGGGTGCCAGGGCCGGCCGAGATGGAAGGACTGCTCGGGCGCGTCGCTGACGACCTTCGAGTGGGTGATCAGAAACCCGTACGGGTTGCCGGTCCAGGTCGAAGCGGCCGTCAGGTAACCGTTGTTGGTGGTGGAACCGCGGCTCAGCAGCCGGATCACCGACCGCTCGATCACCGTCGTGGCCCGCCCGTAGACGAAGTCGACGTCGCCCTCGATGTAGGAGTCGCGAAGGTAGACACGGCTGACGGCGGTCAGCCTGGGGCTGTCGGTCATCAGCGTGTCCTGGTTGCCGAGGAAGGCGGTGTCGTCGAAGACGATCCGGTCGCCGGTCGTCTTCATCGCCAGCGCCTGCTCGCCGTTCAGCTCGACCGCGGACTCGTCGAAGTCGTTGCTGAAGGTGAGATGGCGGGCGGTGACGTCGTTCGCGGCGATCCGAACCGTCGCGCTCCCCGTCGAACCCCCGTACTCCGCGGGGGTGTCGTAGACGATGACGGTGTCGGAGCGGTCGCGTCCGGTGCCCTGGAGGACGATGTTCGGCTTGGTCGCCGGGACGAGGACCTTCTCGCGGTACGTCCCCGGTGCGACGGCGATGGTCACGGGCTCGGCGTTGCCGTCGGGCACGGCGTCCACGGCCGCCTGCACGGTCGGGTGGTCGGCCGGGACCCGCAAGGTCACGCCGATCCGTTTCTGCGGTCCTGAGAAACGCCCGACCAGCGCGGGGACAGCGGCGGCCGGGTCCAGCCGGTAGTCGTAGAACGCCCGGGGATCGAAGGCGGCGCCCCAGGTGTCGGTCCGCCCGCCCGTGTTCCGCAGGATCGAACCGCGCTGCACCAACTCGGCGGTGGAGTCGGCCTGGTAGGGGTGCTGGACCCCGTCGTAGTAGCCGTTCTCGATGACCATCTTCGTATGGCCCCGCGACCAGTTCCCGTACGTCCACACCGGGTCCCCGTCGGTCACCTGGGCCGAGACGTAGTTGTTGTAGAGGTGCGCGTAGGCGCAGTTGTCGGCGGACGGGTTGCGCTGCTTGGTGCCCGTGAACCAGTTGTGGTCGATGGTGATCTGGGTCTGGACGTTGGTCGTCCAGCCGATACCGAAGGCCTTGTTGTGGTTGCTGAACTGGTTGTAGGAGACGGTGACGTACTGGCTGTCCTTGCGGATGTCGAGCAGTCCGTCGCCCATGTGTGTGAAGCGGTTGTGATCGATCCAGACGTGGTCGGCGGTGTCCATCTGGATCGCGTCGAAGTCGGTGGTCTTGCCGTCCCAGTCGCCCTCGACGTACGAGTCCCGGATCGTCAGGTTGCGGATGATCACGTTGTGGGTGCCGGGGTCGAGATGCAGCTCGCCGTGGACGATCTCGCCGGTGTCGCCGACCCCGATGATCGTCTTGTCGGAGCCGACGACGATGTCCGACCCGAACGGCTCCACGGCGACCGAGCCCCTGACCCGGATGACGTACGGCTCCTCGGCCGCCGCGTACCTCGCCAGTGACGCCTGGTCGGTGACGGTGACGACCTTGCCGCCGGCGCCCCCGGTGGTGCCCCCGGCGAGGGAGGCGAAACCGTGGGCGCGGTCGGTCCAGCGGTCGGCGGTGACGGACGCCGAGGTGCTCGCCCTCGCCTCACCGGTGGCCCCGAGGCACAGGGCCGCGACCAGTCCGGCCACGGCGGCCCAGACCATCCCTGGTCTCGGCAAGCGCTTGCTAGGGAAGTGCGACATTGCGGCTCCCAACAGGCATACAACGGGCTTACGAGGGACGGGCGTTACAGCGGCCGGATGCGGAATCCCGTGAACGAGGCCGCCCCGGCGTGCCCCGGTCCCGCGGGGGCGAGGGCGAACAGGCCGAGCAGGGCGCCGACCCAGCGCCAGGGGGCGGCGGCGAAGACGGGGCCGGAGTGGTGCGGGCCGTCGCCGAGGTCGTAGGCGAAACGGCAGCGCGCTCCCGCGCCGATCTCGATGCGCAGATGGACCCGCCCGTCGGGGGCGAGGCGTGGCCGGTCGGCGTCCCGTTCCCGCTCGGCGACCTGCTCGGCGAAGCGGTGCACGAGGTGGACGGTGCCGTCGGCGGCCCGCTCCAGGCCGATCCAGCCGAACGCGTCCCCGAGGACGGCCAGTCCGGCCCGTGCGCCCGGTTCCTCGCCGTGCAGGGTCAGCCCCACCTCCACGGCGGAGGGGACCCCCGGGAGCCGCTGGGTAAGGACATGAGGCAGTTTCCGCAGGTCGTGCGCGTGTGCCGTGCGTACGCAGGACAGTCGCAGGCCGTCGCCGGAGTGGTGGGTGGCCCAGCCGTCCTGGGGGTTGGCGGCCCACTGCCACTGCCGGCCGAAGCGTCCGCCGGGGAAGTCGTCGTCGGTGGCGGGCGCGGCGGGCGGCTGTACGGGCAGGTCGGGGCTCCGGTGTTCGAGGACGGGGGCGCCCTCGTCACCGACGACCGGCCAGCCGTCCGCTCCCCAGCGCATGGGCTGGAGGTGGACCACCCGGCCGTAGGCGCCGCGCTGCTGGAAGTGCAGGAACCAGTCCTCGCCGGACGGGGTGCGCACCCAGCCGCCCTGGTGGGGGCCGTTGACGTCGGTGTCCTTCTGCTCCAGGACGATCCGTTCCTCGTACGGGCCGAAGAACTCCCGGGCGCGTAAGGCGCCTTGCCAGCCGGTCTCCACTCCCCCGGCGGGTGCGAGGATCCAGAACCAGCCGTCGTGCCGGTAGAGCTTGGGTCCTTCCAGGGTGAACCAGCCGGGGATGCGGTCCGCGTCGACGATCACCTTGCCCTCGTCGAGAAGTGACGTCCCGTCAGGGCGCATACGGTGGCCGGTGAGCCGGTTCTTGACGCCCGCGCGGGACTTGGCCCACGCGTGGACCAGATAGGCCTCGCCGGTCTCGTCGTCCCACAGCGGGCACGGGTCGATGAGCCCCTTGCCCTCCTTCACCAGGTGCGGGCGGGTCCAGGGGCCCCTGATCTCGGGGGCGTTGACCTGGAAGATGCCCTGGTCGGGATCGCCCCAGAAGATCCAGAAGCGGTCGTCGTGGAACCTCAACGACGGGGCCCAGACGCCGCAGTCGTGCCGGGGCGCCCTGAAGTCGGCCGCCGGTTCCAGGCGTTCGAGGGCGTGGCCGACGAGGGTCCAGTTGACCAGGTCGCGGGAGTGCAGCAGGGGCAGGCCGGGGGCGCGGCCGAAGCTGGAGGCGGTGAGGTAGAAGTCGTCGCCGACGCGCACGACGTCCGGGTCGGACCAGTCGGCGTTGAGCACCGGATTGCGGTAGGTCACTGGCTGACCGCCTTTCTGACCAGCGCGGTCGCCTCGTCGCGGGCCAGGCGGCCGTCCGCGACGACGGTGACGACCCGGCGTACGGCGGTCTCGCCGGGCGGGATCGGCAGCCGTGCGGCGGAGGCGAGGGAGGAGCCGACGCCGGGGTACTCGGCGGTGCGGACGAACCAGGGGTCGCGGCGGGTCGCGTCGGTGGCGCCCGCGAAGACGAGGGTCCAGCCGACGCCGGCCAGGGCGAGCCAGTCGGCGCACCGGCCGTGTGTCTCGGCCTCGCCCTCGGTGTCCGCGGTGAAGACCTCGGGGGCCGAGGCCTCCTTGCGCGCCCGCCAGAAGAAGCCGCCGTAGGCCGCGCCGGGGCGTCCGTTCGTCGCCGGGCTGCCGATGGACAGCGGGGTGGCGGTGACGTTGGTGAGGGAGAAGGTGAAGTCCAACGCCCAGGCGGTGTCGGTGAGTTCGGTGGCCGCGACGGTACGGCGCTCGCGCAGCAGCTCCGTTCCCGAGGCGACCCAGCGCAGTTCCGCCACGAAGCCGTCGGGGTCGCGGAGTTGGAAGGAGCCGTGGCGCTGGGTGCCGTGGTTGTCGAGCTCGGTCGGGCCCTGGTCGCGGACGTAGGTGCGACCGCCCCAGAAGTTGTGCCCCCCGACGTCGGGAACGGCTACACCGACGCCGAGGTGGTGGGTGTGGTCGGCCGGGGTCAGTTCGGTGACCGCCGTGCCGGCCAGGGTGGTGACGGGGTGCAGATAGGGGCGCGGGGAGAGCCGGGCGGGCAGCTCGGGCCGGGTGACGTAGCGGCCGACAGGGCGGCCGGCGACCCGCAGGACGAGCGGCGCGTCGGGTGCTTGTGCTGCCATCACGTGCTCACCTCTTTCGGATGCGCGGTCGTGGACGCCCAGGGGGCGCCCAGTTCGGAGTAGAGGGCGAGGTTGTCGGCGGCCGCCGCCACGAGCCCGTCGATGCCGGGGACCGTCCTGCGGTCCTCGCCGGGCAGCAACCGCCAGGCGTCATCGGGCAGTTGCACCGGATCGGGCGCGGTGCGGATCGCCTCGACGACCCGCATGAAGGCCTCCGTCGCGGCGGGCGGTACGAGCAGTTCGGTGCCGTCGGTGAGGTGGTCGACGAGGTTCTCCAGCAGGTCGGTGCGGCCGTACTCGTACTCCTCGGGGCCGTGGCCGGCGCGCTGGAGCAGGACGCGGTCCTGCTTGTACCAGTAGGTGATCCGGCCGCGCCCGCCGTGCGCGACGACGTACGGCTCGTCGGGGTCCTCGGCGCACAGGGTCACGGCGACCACGATCGGGCGGCCGTCGGCGGTGCTGATCCGGACGCAGGAGGTGTCGTCGGACTCGATGGCGTTGGCGTGCGCGAGTTCGGTCTCGATGCGGGTGACGTCCTCGGCGCGGGTCCCGGCGAGGGCGAGTGCGGTGGCCACGGCATGCGCGAGCGGGTTGGTGAGGGCGCCGTCGACGACGTCGACGCCGTTCAGCCGCCGTTTGCCCGCCCAGGGCGCGCGCCGGTAGTACGACTGCGGACGCGCCCAGGCCCCGGCGCCGCCGAACCCGGTGATCTCGCCGATCACCCCGTCGGAGATCAGCTCACGGATCGCGGGTACGGCGTGCGAACCCAGCGACTGGAAGCCGATCTGGCAGACCACGCCCGTCTCGGCGACTCCGTCGGCCATCCGGCGGAACTCCGCGTAGGAGGGGGCGGGCGGCTTCTCCAGGAGGAGGTGCACGCCCCGCCGGGCCGCCGTCAGCGCCAGGTCGGTGTGGGTCGGGATCGGAGTGCAGATCACCGCGATCCGGGCGCCGGTGGAGTCGAGGAGCGCGCCGAAGTCGGCGGACTGCTCGGGTGCGCCGAGCCCCTCGGGGATCTCGTCGGGGGTCAGCGGGGTCAGCTCGCAGATCCCCGCCAGCCGGACGATCCCCTTGTCCTGGAGCCGGCGGATGTTGTCCAGGTGCCAGTGGCCGTGGCCGCGCGCGCCCGCGAGCACGATCGGGACCGGTGCGCTCAGGGGCTCGGTGGTGCGCTGCGGCTCGGCGGTGCGCTGCGGCTCGGTCGTGCTCAGGGGTTTGGTCGTGCGCTGCGGCTCGGTCGTGTGCTGCGGCTCGGTGGTGCTCATGGGATCCTCCCTGCGCCCGCGCCGCGTGCCACCTCTCGGTCGGCCACCTCGGCGCTGTCGATCTTTCCGTGCAGGGTAGGCGTCCAGCCGACGTCCGCCGTGAGATCCCGCTCGCTGCCGGAGTTGTAGGCGTTGTAGATCGCCAGGAGGTCCACCGGATAGCCGTTGAACAGGGTGCCGCTCTGGTGCAGGGCGGTGCCGTTCCAGCTCTTGACCAGGTCGGCGACCTCGACGTGTCCGGGGGTGTGGAAGACGTTGTTCTCGGCGTAGATGGCGGACTCGGTCGACACGCCGAGCGAGTACCGGTACTCCCCCTCGTCGGGGACGACGTACCGGTTGTCGTACACGTGCACCTGTCCGAAGCGGACGCGCGGCGCGCGCTGGACGACGGACTCGAACTGGTTGTGGTGCAGGGTGACCCGGAGCCTGCCCCGGTCGCCCGTCGCCGTGTCGCCGCTGCCGATCAGCATCGCCTTGTCGTGGCCGGCGAACCGGCTCCAGGAGACGGTGACGAGGTCGGAGGCGTTGGTGATGTCGAGCAGGCCGTCGTGGCGGAGGTAGTTGCGGGCGAAGTAGGTGGGTTCCTTCGCGTCGGGGTGGCCCTGGTCGCTCGCGGTGATGTGGTCGACCCAGACATGGGTGGCGCCGCTCAGCCAGATGGTGTCGTACGCCGTCTTCCAGTCGCCGAGGCCGCCGGAGTTGGGCTGCCAGACGGGGAAGCAGTCGTAGGCGTCGCGCAGGTCGAGGTTGCGCAGGATGACGTTGTCCGCGTTCCTGACCTGGAGACTGGCGCCCTTCAGGACGGCTCCCCTGCCCAGACCGACGATCGTGGTGTGGGAGCCGACGGACAGCACGACCCGCTCGGCCTGCCTGGCCGCCGACGCCTGGCGGGCCTCCTCCTGGGGACCGCTCGGCTTGGCGGAACCCCAGGTGCGGGGGTCGTAGGCGGCGAGGTACTTCTTCAGGGCGTAGCCGTCGGTGGCGTAGTCGGCGCAGTCCAGGTGCCGGCCGTCGTCGTCGGTGCCGGCGTCGATCGTCCCGGCGATCTTGATGATCTTCGGGGTGTCGCTGCCGTTGTCGAGCGCGCGGACCAGTTCGGCGCGGCTGGTGACCGTGTGGACGTGCGCGTCGTCGGCCGCCGCTCCCCCGGTGGTGCCGCTGCCGTACGCCGCCCAGCCGTCGTCGGCCGGGAGGGTGTCGCGGCTGATGTCCCGGGCCTCGGCGTGCGCGGGGACGCAGAGGACCCCCAGCACGGCGGTCGCCACGGTGATCCGACGGAGTCTCCTCATCCCTTCACCGCCCCCGCGCTGAAGCCGGTGATCAGCCACTTCTGGATGAAGGCGAACACGATCACCACGGGTACGGCGGCGATGATGCCGCCCGCGGCCAGCGCGCCCAGGTCGACGCTGTCCGCGCTCATCAGGGTGTTGAGGCCGACCGGGATGGTCTGCTTGCTCTGGTCGGACAGGAACATCAGGGCGAACAGGAAGTGGTTCCAGGCGTGCACGAAGGCGAAGGAGCCGACGGCGATCAGCCCGGGGCGCAGGAGGGGCAGGACGACGATACGGAACGCGGTGAGCCGGTTGCAGCCGTCGACCCAGGCGGCCTCCTCCAGGGAGTACGGCACGTTCCGGATGAAGCCGCTGATCAGGATCATCGACAGCGGCAGCTGGAAGACGGTCTCGGCGATGATGACGCTCGCGAGCGAGTTGATCATCTTCAGCTCGGCGAAGATCTGGAACAGCGGCACCAGGAGCAGCGCGCCGGGCACGAACTGGGTGCACAGCAGCGCCAGCATGAAACCGCGCTTGATCTTGAAGTCGAAGCGGGCGAGAGCGTAACCGCCGGTCAGCGCGACAAGGGTGGTGAGCAGCAGGGTCGCCACACCGGTGAGCACGCTGTTCTGGAAGTAGACGCCGAAGTCCCGGTCGTTCCAGACCTTCTCGAAGTGCTCGAAGGTCATCGGCCAGGGCACGAGCGAGGTCGAGCCGGCCGGGCGGAGCGCGAAGAGCAGGATCCAGTAGAAGGGGATGAGGGTGAAGAGCAGGTAGATCGACAGGGGGACGTAGATCTGCCAGCGGGGGGCCTCGTCCCAGGCGCGGTGCTTCTTTCGCGGCCGCTGGTCGGCGGCGGGGGTCACGGGCGCGGGCGCGGGTGCGGGTGCTGTGGCCTCCTTGGTGATCACTTGCCTTCACCTCCGAACTTGCTGAGCCGCAGATAGACCATGGAGCAGAAGAGCAGGATCACGAACGCGACCGTGGTGAGGGCGGACGCGTAGCCGAAGTTGTGGGCGTCGACGGAGGTGTTGGCGATGTAGAGCGGGAGGGTGGTGGTCTCCCCCGCCGGGCCGCCGCCGGTGAGCGTGTAGAGCAGGTCGACGTTGTTGAACTCCCACACCGCGCGCAGCAGCGTGGACAACACGATGGCGTCCTTCAGATGGGGCAGGGTGATGTGCCAGAACTGCTTGAGGCGGCCGGCCCCGTCGACCTCGGCGGCCTCGTACAGGTCCTTCGACACGGACTGGAGGTCGGCGAGGATGAGGATCGCGAAGAAGGGGACGCCGCGCCACAGGTCGGCGACGATCGCCGCCGGGAAGACGGTGGAGGTGTCCGACAGCCAGCTGGTGCCGTAGGAGCCGATGCCCATGTCCGCGAGGTAACGGGTGATGCCGGTCTGGGAGTTGTAGATCAGCACCCAGATCACCGAGGTCAGCACGCCGGAGACGGCCCACGGGGAGAAGACGAGGGCGCGGCCCAGCGACCGTCCCACGAAGGTCTGGTTGACGATGAGTGCCAGCGCGAGTCCGAACAGCAGTTGCAGCCCGACCTCGACGACGACCCACTTGGCGCTGAAGGTCAGCGTGTCCCAGAACTGCGGGTCGTCGGTGAAGGCGTGGACGAAGTTGTCGAAGCCCGCGAAGCCGTTGCGCCACGGTTTGGTGGGGTTGTAGTTCTGCAGGCTGTAGTAGAAGACGCTGATCACCGGGTAGGCGATGAAGCCCAGCATCAGCAGGGCCGCCGGCGCGATCAGCAGGTACGGGAGCCTGCGGGGCGTGGCGGAGGCACGGCGCCGCCGGTGTGGCGCGGGCGGTTTCGCCACGGCTGCGGCTTGGGCCATGACTGTTCTCCGTTCTCAGTTGCGTCGTGCGTGCGTCGTACAGGAAGCGCTTTCCCCCTGGGCAGGGGTGTGCGCTGTCGTGCGTGTGCCGTGCTCAGCCCGCGTAGGGGTCCGCGACCTTGCCCGGACGGGCCAGGAACTCGAAGTCGCAGCCGGTGTCGGCCTGGGTGATCTGCTCGTTGTAGAGCGCGCCGTAGCCGCGCTCGTACCGGGTGGGCGGCGGGGTCCACGCCGCCCTGCGCCGTTCCAACTCCTCGTCGTCCACGTGGAGATGGAGGGAGCGCGCCTCGACGTCGAGGGTGATCCGGTCCCCGGTGCGCACGAGGGCCAGCGGGCCGCCGACGTACGACTCCGGCGCCACGTGCAGTACGCACGCGCCGTAACTGGTGCCGCTCATCCGGGCGTCGGAGATCCGGACCATGTCCCGCACGCCCTGCTTGAGCAGGTGGTCGGGGATGGGGAGCATGCCGTACTCCGGCATGCCGGGGCCGCCCTTGGGGCCGGAGCCCCGCAGCACCAGCACGCTGTCGGCGGTGATGCCCAACTCGGGGTCGTTGATGGTGCGTTGCATGGTCCGGTAGTCGTCGAAGACGACGGCGGGGCCGGTGTGCTTCAGCAGGTGCGGCTCGGCGGCGATGTGCTTGATGACGGCGCCGTCCGGGCAGAGGTTGCCGCGCAGTACGGCGACCCCGCCCTCGCTCGCCACCGGGTTGTCCCGGGTCCGGATGACGTCGTCGTTGTGGACCTGGGCACCGGCGAGCTGTTCGCGCATCGTGTCGTACGAGATCGTCGGCCGGTCCAGGTGGAGCAGGTCCGGGATGCGGGAGAGGAAGCCGGGCAGCCCGCCGGCGAAGTGGAAGTCCTCCATGAGGTACGTCCGGCCGCCGGGGCGGACGTTGGCGAGGACGGGGACCGTGCGGGCGATGCGGTCGAAGTCGTCGAGGGTGAGCTTGACGCCCGCGCGGCCGGCCATGGCGATGAGGTGGATGACGGCGTTGGTGGAGCCGCCGAGGCCGAGGACGGTGGTCACCGCGTCCTCGAAGGCGTCTCGGGTGAGGATCGACGAGAGAACACGCCCCTTGTGGACTTGTTCAACGATCCTGATGCCGGATTGTGCCGCCATCCGATCGTGCCCCGAGTCCACGGCCGGAATGCTCGACGCCCCCGGCACCGTGACGCCCAGCGCCTCGGCGGCAGCGGTCAGCGTGGACGCCGTACCCATCGTCATGCAGTGGCCGGGTGAGCGCGCGAGGCCGTTCTCCAGCTCGGCCAGTTCGCAGTCGCCGATGAGTCCGGCCCGCTTGTCGTCCCAGTACTTCCACATGTCGGTGCCGGAGCCGAGGACCTCGTTGCGCCAGTGGCCCGGCAGCATGGGCCCGGCGGGCACGAACACGGTCGGCAGGTCGACGCTGGCGGCCCCCATGAGCAGCGCGGGGGTCGTCTTGTCGCAGCCGCCCATCAGGACCGCCCCGTCGACCGGATACGACCGCAGCAGCTCCTCGGTCTCCATCGCGAGGAGGTTGCGGTAGAGCATCGGGGTCGGCTTCTGGAAGGTCTCGCTGAGCGTGGAGACCGGGAACTCCAGCGGGAAGCCGCCCGCCTGCCATACGCCCCGCTTGACCGCCTGAGCGCGATCACGGAGGTGCACATGACAGGGATTGATGTCCGACCAGGTGTTGAGGATCGCGATCACCGGCTTGCCGAGGTGCTCCTCGGGGAGGTAGCCGAGCTGGCGGGTGCGGGCGCGGTGGCTGAAGGAGCGCAGGCCCTCGACGCCGTACCACTGGTGGCTTCTGAGCTCCTCGGGACGCTTCTTCGGGTGCCCCTCCGGGTGATCGTCGAAGCGCTTCATATGGACCACCCGGCGGCGATGGCGGCGACCTCGGCCCGTTCGTCCTCGGACAGCACCCGGCTGGGCGGGCGTACGTCCCGGCGGCACAGGCCCAGGGAGGCAAGGGCTTCCTTGACGACGGTGACGTTGTTCGCGGAGCCGTTCGCGGCGCGCAGTTCCTCGAAGCGGCGGATCTGCTCCCACACCTTCATCGCCGCCGGATAGTCCCCCGATCGAAGCGCTTCGATCATGTTCAGCGAAACGGAAGGGGCAACGTTCACCAGCCCCGAGGTGAAGCCGGTGGCGCCCGCCGAGAAGTAGGAGGGGGCGTACGGCTCGGCGAGGCCCGCGACCCAGACGAACCGTTCCAGGCCGGCGTCCCGCGCGAAGGCGGCGAAGCGGGCCGCGTCCGGGACGGCGTACTTCACACCGATGACGTTCGGGCAGGCGTCGGCGAGTTCGGCCAGGCGGTAGCCGCTCAGCTGGGCGTTGCGGATGTACGGGACGACGCCCACCTCGGGCACGGCCTCGGCGATGGCCCGGTGGTAGTCGACCCAGCCGCGCTGCGAGACATAGGGGTGGACGGGCTGGTGGACCATCACCATCTGGGCGCCCAGTTCCCGGGCGTGGTGGGCGGAGGCGACGGCGGTGGGGACGTCATGACCGACCCCGACGAGGATCGTTGAACGATCCCCTGCCTCATCGATCGTCAGTTCCGTGACGAGCCGGCGCTCCTCGGGGGTGAGGGTGTAGAACTCGCCGGTGTTGCCGTTCGGGGTGAGGGTGGCGATCCCGCCGTCGAGCAGCCGGCGCAGCAGCGCCCGGTGGGCGTCCCGGTCGACGGAACCGTCCTCGGCGAACGGGGTCACCGGGATGGCCACCACGTCGGCCAGGGCGGCCCGCTGGGTCTCGAACGCCACGCTGCTCATTCCTGGCCTCCCTGGTTCGCCGCCCGGCCTGCCGTCTGGTTCGCGGCCCGGCCTGCCGCCTGGTTCGCCGTCCGACCTGCCGTCTGGTTCGCCGCCTGGTCTGCCGCTGCGTCGTCCGCCTGGGGGAACGCCCGCTCGACGAAGGACGCGATGTGGGCGTGCAGGGCGCGGGCCGCGCCGTCGGCGTCGCCGTCCAGCGCGAGCCGCAGGATCTCCCGGTGCTCGCCGGCCTCCCGCTCCCAGGAGGGCGAGGCGGCCCAGGCGACGGCGGAGACGAGGGCCGCCTGGTCGCGGACCTCGTCGAGCATCCGGCCGAGCAGCGGGTTGCCGCACGGCAGATACAGGGCGCGGTGGAACTCCCGGTTGGCCAGGGACCGTTCGGCGGTGTCGGTGGCCTCGTCGGCCCTGGTCAGCGCGTCCTTGGCGGCATCCAGGGAGGCGCTGCGGCGCACCGCCCGCCGGAGCGCCTCGGGTTCGAGGAGCAGCCGTACGTCGTAGACCTCGCGCGCCATGTCCGCGTCCACCATGCGCACCGTGACGCCCTTGTACTGGCTCATCACGACCAGTCCGGTGCCGGCCAGGGTCTTGAGCGCCTCGCGCACAGGGGTCTTGGACACCCCGAACTGGGCGGCGAGTTCGGTCTCGACCAGGGCCTGACCCGGCGTCAACCGCCCGGTGAGGATGCGGCGTTTGATCTCCTCCAGCACGTACTGCGTACGGGAGGGGATCGGCGTGGGCACAGAGGTCATGCGCGCCTCTCGGATCTCACGGATCACGGATCTCGGGATCGGATCTCACATATCGCGTCTCATATATGACGTACGAAGTACGACGCGTTGAAGGTAGGAGGGGCGCTGTGTTTCGTCAATGCTTCTGACAGAAGAAGCAGTCGGCGGAAGACCGGAGCGGAGGATCAGAGGGGGATGGTCTCGCCCTCGCGAGCGGTGCGGGCCGGACCGCCGAAGGCGGCCGCCGCGCGGGCGGTCGCCTCCTCGCGGGTGAGCGAGGGTCCGACGTGGGTGACGAACAGGTCGCGTACACCGGCCTTTCGGGCCGCCTCCCCGGCGTCCTCGGGTGTCATGTGCGCGGGTTCGCCCTTGCCGTGCCGGTCGAGGTCCGCCTCGCACAGGAACAGGTCGGCGCCGGAGGCGAGCTCGGTGAGCGCGTCGCACGGGCCGGTGTCCCCGGAGTACACGAAGACAGTCCCCTGGCACTCGACGCGCAGCGCGTACGCCTCGGTGTCGTGCGCCACCGCGCGGGTGGTGAGGCGCAGGTTCCAGTGCCGGACGGTGTGGCCGTCGTACAGCGGGCGGAAGTCGAAGGCCCCGTTCAGGAACCGGATGTCCGCCCGTCCGAAGAAGCCTGCCAGGCGCAGGGCGCAGTCCATGGGCGCGTACACCGGGA
This sequence comes from Streptomyces vulcanius, assembly GCF_042653945.1. Lineage (NCBI taxonomy): Bacteria > Bacillati > Actinomycetota > Actinomycetes > Kitasatosporales > Streptomycetaceae > Streptomyces > Streptomyces vulcanius. Next base: position 220,465 of record NZ_JBHSFK010000012.1, read on the forward strand.
TCGGGGCCGGCGGGAGGAGCCCGCCGAAGGCGAAGGCGTAGGCGGCGGCGAGGAGGTCGGCGCTGTGGTCGGCGTGGAGGTGGGAGATCCAGATCGCGGTGAGCCGGTCGGGATCCGTGTGCCTCTGCAACTCCGCGAACGTTCCTGGCCCCGCGTCCACCCAGACTTCGGCGCCCGCGCCGCGCAGCAGATAGCCGGAGCAGGGGCGGCCGGGGCGCGGATACGGGGAGGCTGTGCCGAGCACGGTGAGACTGAGGGGCATGCTGGGGAGCGTACGGTCCGCCCCGGCGCTACGAGCGGCGTTTGCGATTGTCTACGCCGGGCTCGGTGGGCCGACTACGGCGGCCGGCCCGCCCGGCCCGACGATCACACCAGGCGGGGCCGCCGACGGAGCGAAGAACTCACCGGCCTCCCCCGCCGTCCCGGCGCTCACTCCCCCCGTTGCCCGCGTCACCGCGTCCACCCCGGATCACGCCCGCTCAGTCCGACCGCCCGGTCGAGCAGCGGGGCGTCCTGCGGGACGGGTACGACGGGGCCGAAGAGGCCGTTGCCGCGGTCGTCACCCGCCGCCCGCAGGAACTCGTGAGCGGCCTGGAGCGCGGCCGGGTCCGGGGTGTAGTCCTGGCCGGTGGCGCGTGCCAGGTCCCAGCCGTGGATCACCAGTTCGTCGACGGCGACGGCTGCCGCGACCTGGCCGGGCAGGTCCACCGAGCCCGCCCGGGTCATGCCGGTCCAGGCGGCCGGGTCCCGCCAGGCCTCGGCGAGTCCGTCGAGCGCCTCGGGCAGCTCGGCGCGCCAGCCGGGCGTGATGTCCGGCGCGGCGGCGTCGGCCGGGGTGTCGGTCGTGGGCCCAAGGTCCTTGCTCGCGGCGTCCCGGAAGGCGACCGCGAGGCCGGTCAGGTGCCCGAGCATGTTGTGCACGGCGCAGTCCGGGCAGGGCGTCGGGTCCGCGAGCTGTTCGTCCCGGACGCCGGCCGCGAGGCGCGCCACGACCCTGGCCTGGGGGCCGAGGTCGAGAGTGATGGTGGTCGTCGTGTCAGTCATAAGGGGTGGACCGTCCGGGAGCCGGAAACTCATCGGGGCCGACGGTCCGGGGCCCCGGAAAGTCATCGCTCGGCGACCGCCGCCACCCTTCGCGTCCGCAACAGCTCGGCCGGTGACCGTCCCCCGCCCGGGGCACCACACCGCGATCACCGGGTCGCAGATCGCGCAGCCCAGCGAGGAGTCGTGGGCGAACGGGACGATCGGGTTGTTCATGGCCCCGACGGCAGGGCGGGCACCGGACGCGCCCCAGGGGCGTTACCGACAGCCTCCGACGGATTCCCGCCGGGGCGGAACGCCCCTGCCCGAGCGAGCGGTCAGCGCGCCGCCAGCGCCTCCCGTACGGCGTCCAGGTCCCCCTCCGACGCCAGCCCCGCGTGATACAGCCGGATCTCCGTCGCGCCGAGTTCACGCGCGCGTGCCGCGTCCGCCGCGAGCGTCGCCGGGCTGCCGCCCATGCCGGAGACGACGCCGAAGTTGGCGGCGATCACCGCGCCCTCCCGGCGCTGTCCGGCGAACGGCGTCAGCAGGGCGGGTCCGCCCGCGCAGGGCACGACCACGCCGTCCGCGACGGAGAGGATGTGCGCGGGGTCGACGCCCGGGTTGGCGCCGACGTGGTAGGTCACGGGGTCGGCGTGCAGCAGTACCTGGAAGCCGTCGGGAGCGGCGTCCCGTACCGCGCGGACCGCCGTCTCCTGGAGCGTCCGGGCGGTTTCGTCACGCCACGCGCGCGTGGCCGTCGCGTAGGCGGGCCCCAGCAGCTTCTCGACGCCCGCCCAGCCCTCGTCCTCCGTCGCCCCGCGCCAGAGCGGCTCCAGGGCGTCCCGTACGGCGGCGGCGAGCGCGTCCGCGTCCAGGCCCTGGGCGCCGTACCCGGCCCGGCAGGCCGGGCAGAAGCAGAGCGCCATCAGGTACATGCCGGCGTCGCCGAGGCCGACCCCGCCGGTCTTGTCGTGGGCGTGCAGGTGCTGGAGGCCGTACCAGCCGAGGGACTCCAGTTCGGTGCCGTGCGCGCCGGGGCGTACGGCGGCCTCGGCGGCGAGGTCGACGAGGTACGCGCGCGTGGCGGGCTGCGCGATGCAGGGCGCCCAGGGGTAGCGGTCGCCGTAGGCGTTGACGACGGAGGTGTCCGGATGCTCGGCGCCCAGGCGGGAGTTGTGCGCGAGGACGACCCAGGTGTGCACCTCCAGGCCGGCCCCCGCGAGGGCCTCGGCGGCCTCCCCGAATGAGTCTCCGGGGGCCCAGTCGCCGGCCGCGTAGGGGCGCAGCTCACGGCCCGCCCAGCGGTCGTCCGCCGGGTACAGCACGGACGCGTGCTCGGCGGTGACGATGCGGTGGCGCGGATGGCGCGGGGTGAGGGCGCGGGTGGAGTGGTAGGCGGCCGCGAGGGTCACCTGTTCCACGCCGAGGGAGGCGATGCGGTCCGGGGCCGCGGGATCGCCGTTGACGTCCCAGGGGTAGACGAACGTGGACGCCTTCACTGAGCGGTCTCCTCCTCCAGGAGCGCGTGGCCGCGCTCGATCAGCCGGGCGAGCTGCTTGACATGATCCTCGCCCGGTTCGTGCAGCGGCGGGCGGACCTCGCCGACGTCGAGCCCGCGCAGCCGGACGCCGGCCTTGACGAGGGAGACGGCGTAACCGCGGCCACGCGCGCGCAGTTCGACGAACGGCCGGTAGAAGCCGTCGAGCAGCCGGTGGACGGTGGCCGTGTCGCCGGTGGTGAGCGCGCGGTGGAAGGCGAGGGCGATCTCGGGCGCGAAGCAGAACACGGCGGAGGAGTAGAGGGTGACGCCGAGGGCGTGGTAGGCGAGCTGGGTCTGTTCGGCGGTCGGCAGGCCGTTGAAGTAGAGGAAGTCGCCGGGGACCTCGGTGCGCACGGCGCTGATGATCCGCTGCATCAGGTCGAGGTCGCCGAGGCCGTCCTTGAGGCCGATGACACCCTCGGTGCGGGCGAGTTCGACGACGGTCTCCGGGGTGAACACGGCGTTGTCGCGCTGGTAGACGATCACCGGGAGCGGGGTGGCCGCCGCCAGCTCCCGGTAGTGGCGCAGCAGACCCTCCTGGGCGGCGACGACAAGGTAGGGCGGCATCGCGAGCAGCCCGTCCGCCCCGGCGGTGTGCGCGAGCCGGGCGTAGCGCACGGCGAGCGCGGTGCCGTAGCCGGCGCCGGCGACCACCGGTACCCGCCCCGCGGTCTCCGCGACGGCCGCCGCCACGCAGGCCTCGAACTCCTCCGGGGTGAGCGCGTGGAACTCGCCCGTGCCGCAGCAGGCGAACACGGCGGCGGCCCCGGCCTCGACTCCGCGGCGGACGTGCGCGCGGTAGGCGGTGAGGTCGAGGAAGCCGTCGGGGCCGTAGGCGGTGACGGGGAAGAACAGCGGTCCGCTGGGGACGCGGAGGCGGGCGGCGAGGGGGGCTGACGTCACGGCTCTCGGCTCTCCCTAGGGCGACGCGTACGTTCTTCTGATTTACGTCCACATTCGTGAACGCGTCCAGCCTATGGAGGCTCTTCCGGCCCGGTCAAGTTCAAGTACGGCGCAAATGGAACGGAATCAGCAGGTCCACGCCACACTTGACGGGACACGGAGGGATCTTTAGCGTGTCCAAGAATGTGAATACCGTCCACGGATGAGACTGTGCTCGAAAAGGAGACCCGAGGATGCCCGCTCCCCGCACCGTCCTGCTCACCGGCGCCGCCGGCGGCCTCGGCACCCTGATGCGGGACCTGCTCCCCGGATACGGCTACGAGCTGCGCCTGCTCGACCTGCGCCCCGTCGAGGGCGCCCCGGACGCGATCACCGCGGACCTCGCCGACCGGGCGGCCCTCCGGGAGGCCGTACGCGGCGTCGACGCGATCATCCACCTCGCGGGCATCTCCCTGGAAGCCCCCTTCGAGAAGATCCTCAGGGCGAACATCGAGGGGACGTTCAACCTGTACGAGGCCGCCCGCGAGGAGGGCGTCGGACGGATCGTGTTCGCCTCCTCCAACCACGCCGTCGGCTTCACGCCCCGCCCCCAGGGCGACGATCCCCTGATCCCGGTCGACGCCCCGCGCCGCCCGGACACCTTCTACGGCCTTTCCAAGTCCTTCGGCGAGGACCTCGCCCAGCTCTACTGGGACAAGCACGGCCTGGAGACGGTGTCGGTGCGTATCGGCTCCTGCTTCGCCGAGCCGACCAGTGTGCGGATGCTGTCGGTGTGGATGAGCCCGGCCGACGGCGCGCGCCTCCTGCACGCGGCGCTCACCGCCGAGGACGTCGGCCACACCGTCGTATACGGCTCCTCCGCCAACACCCGTCTGTGGTGGGACCTGTCCTCCGCGCGGGCGCTCGGCTACGACCCGCGGGACGACTCCGAGCCGTACGCCGAGAAACTGATCGCCGAGCAGGGCGAGCTGGATCCGGACAACATCGCGCACGCGTACCTCGGCGGGCACTTCGTCAGCGACCCGCCGATCTGGCCGTACTGAGACACCGCTTGGCAGGCGCGGGCGGGCACCGAACGGGCCCGCCCGCCGCCGTATCCGGGCACGCGCGCTGCCCGAACCCACTCGCCCGCCGAGCGCGCCGCAGGTCCGAGGCGGGCAGTCCGCGGCCGAAACGGGCACACCCGGGCACCATCGGGCCCGCTGCGGACCTGGTCAGTGCCGCACACCCGCTGTAGAACTTCCCCCATGGGGCCCACCGGGCCCGAACGGGCAGCGAGGGAGGTGCGGGCATGGTCCCGATGACGGCGGAGGAGCGGCAGCGGGAGATCGTGCGCGCCGCCCGCGCCACCGGCTCGGTCGACGTCGCCGCGCTCGCCGCAGGGCTGGGCGTGGCCAAGGAGACCGTACGGCGGGATCTGCGCGCCCTGGAGGACCACGGTCTGGTGCGCCGTACGCACGGCGGCGCCTATCCCGTGGAGAGCGCCGGCTTCGAGACGACGCTGGCCTTCCGGGCCACCAGCCATGTGCCCGAGAAACGCCGGATCGCCGCCGCGGCGGCCGGACTGCTCGGGGACGCCGAGACGGTCTTCGTCGACGAGGGCTTCACCCCCCAGCTCATCGCCGAGGCGCTGCCCGCGGACCGGCCGCTGACCATGGTCACGGCGTCCCTGCCGGTCGCGGGCGCGCTCGCCGGGAACGAGAACGTGTCCGTGCTGCTGCTGGGCGGCCGGGTCCGCTCCGGCACGCTGGCGACCGTCGACCACTGGACGACGAAGATGCTGGCCGGCTTCGTCGTCGACCTCGCCTACCTCGGCGCCAACGGCATCTCCCGCGAACACGGCCTGACCACCCCCGACCCGGCCGTCTGCGAGGTCAAGGCGCAGGCCGTACGGGCGGCCCGGCGGGTGGTCTTCACGGGCGTGCACTCCAAGTTCGGCGCGGTCAGCTTCTGCCGGTTCGCCGAGGTAGGCGCGGTGGAGACGATCGTGACGAGCACCCTGCTGCCTGCGTCGGAGGCCCACCGCTACTCACTGCTGGGACCGCAGGTCATCAGGGTCTGAAACCCAGCCTGGTCCGCCAGGGCCCCGGCGCTGGAGCAGTTCGCGGCCGGGGCGGGCCGGAAGATCGTGGTGGTGCCCTAGGAGAGCCAGCCTCGCGCGTGCGCTGCCGCACCCGCCTGAAAGCGGTTACGGGCACCGAGGGCCCCCATGAGTGCGGCGACGCGGCGGGTGGCGGTACGGGTGCTGATGCCGAGCTGACGGGCGATGGCGTGGTCCTTGTAACCCGCGTTCAGCATGCGCAGGAGCAAAAGCTCGTCGTCGCCCGGCCCCTCCCGGGGCGCGTCGACCGTGGCCGGCGACGGCCCGGAGCTCAGAGGTTCCGCCCGGTCCCAGTACGCCTCGAAGAGTTCGATCAGGCCGTCCAGCAGCCCGGAGGGATGCACGACGGCGATGCTGTCCTGGCTCCCGCCGACGAGCAGCACCAGCGCCATACGGCGGTCCACTATCCGTGCCTTGAACGGGAGATGGGCCAGCAGCCGCGCCTGTTCGCCCAGTGAGGCCAGATGCAGCAGGGTCCGGAACCTGCCCGGGGGCTCCAGGGACTCGCGGCAGTACACGGTGCGGATGTCGACGCCCCGCTCCAGCCACATCCGGGTGGTCGCCGTCTCCCGGTCGTTGAACCCGGGTTCGCCGACGGCCTCCAGGTAGGGCGGCTTGTCCAGGGTCCATAAGTGCGCGGTGACGGACTCGCTCAGCTCCTCGACCTTGCGCTGGACGGTCTCCCGGCCGGTCAGGACCTCGACGAGGGTGCCGGGATCAGTCTGCAACTGCCCCGTGCGGTAAAGGCGGTTGAGGTCAGGGAGTGCGGACTCGACATCGGTGAAGGCCGTCTCCGCCTCTGAGCGGCGCCGGTTGAGCAGCACGGTGAGCGCGGAGCGCGGCCCCACCGCCTCCCAGCGGCCCGGTCCGGTGCGCCGTACAACTCCCAGTCCCGCGAGCCGTTTGAGGGCGTGTCCGGTGCGGGTCGCGGTGGTGTCGGCGGCCGTGGCGAGATCGCGGGCACCGCTGTCCGGCCGGGTCAGCAGGGCTCGGTAGACCTGCTCGTCGAAGGCGCTGATGCCGAGCGCGTCCAGCATGACCGGCCCCCTGCCAGGCGGGTGGCGTGTTCGGACAGCACGCCATAGACGCCACGCAGACTACCTGGACAACCGTTGATCGTCCGGCGTTCACTTCAGTCGAACCCCGCACCGGACGCATCAACTGTCCACTCCCACACGGCCCTTGAAGGCTCTTGCACGCCCGAACCCGGGAGGATTCCCGTGGCGTTCCTGTCACGAAGATCAGCACGTCCCGGGCGCCGCACGATCGGCGCCACCCTCACCACTCTGCTCCTGGCCGCCTCGCCGCTGGCCGCTCCCGCCGCCCCGGCCTGGGCCGCACCCGCACACCCGGTCGCCGGCCGCTACCTCGTCACCCTGGCCGACCAGCCGATCGCCACCTACGACGGCGGCGTCGAGGGCATTCCCGCGACCAAGCCCGCCGAGGGCGGCAAGGTGGACGTCACCACGGCCGGCGCCCGCCGCTACCGCACCCATCTGCTCGACGAACAGACCGAGGTCGCCCAGAAGGTGGGCGCCAAGGTCAGCCGGCACTACGCGGTGACCCTCAACACCTTCGCCGCCGAACTGACGGCCGCTCAGGTCCTCCGGCTGGCCGTGACGAAGGGCGTCACCTCGGTGACCCCCGACCGGCTGTACAAGGTGGCGGACGACAAGAACTCCACCGACTTCCTGGGCCTGTCGGGCCGCAGCGGCCTGTGGGCGGCGCTCGGCGGCACCGCCAGAGCCGGCCGGGGCGTCGTGATCGGCGACATCGACACCGGCATCTGGCCGGAGAGCGCCTCGTTCGCCGCACCGGCCCTGAAGAAGTCCAGGCCGCCGGCCTCGGACCGCTACCGGCCCTACCTGCGCGGCACCACCACCGTCATGCGCAAGGCCGACGGCTCCACCTTCACCGGCGCCTGCGAGACCGGCGCGCAGTTCACCGCCGCCGACTGCAACCGGAAGATCGTCAGCGCCCGCTCCTTCGGTGACGGCTGGCGGGCCGTGGTGCCCGAGTCCAACCGCGCCGACTACGCCTCGCCCCGGGACGGCCTCGGCCACGGCACCCACACCGCCGCCACCGCGGCCGGCGACGCGAACGTGCGCGCCGTCGTCGCCGGCCGCGACTACGGCACCGTCTCCGGCGTGGCACCGGGCGCGGCGATCGCGGTCTACAAGGCGCTGTGGGAGAGCAAGGACGGTTCACAGAGCGGCGGTCTGTCGAGTGACATCGTTGCCGCGATCGACCAGGCCGTCGCGGACGGCGTGGACGTGATCAACTACTCGGTCGGCAGCCTCCTGGAGGACTCACCCGGCTCCCCGGTCCAGACCGCCTTCCGCAACGCGGCGGCGGCCGGGGTGTTCGTGTCCACCTCCGGTGGCAACGCGGGCCCCGACGCGAGCACCCTTTCCAACACCTCGCCGTGGACGACGACCGTCGCGGCCGGGACCGTCGCGCCGTACAAGGGCACGGTCGTGCTCGGCAACGGCGAGCGCTACACCGGCATCAGCACCTCGGTCGACCGGACCGTCGGCCCGGCGCCGCTGGTGCGGGCCGAGGCGGTGAAGAAGGACGGCGCGAGCGCCTTCGACGCCTCGCTGTGCCAGGACGGCACCCTGGACCCGGCGAAGACCGCCGGCGCGATCGTCGTGTGCGACCGGGGCGTCAACGCCCGGGTGGCGAAGTCCGCGGAGGTCGCCCGAGCCGGCGGCGTGGGAACGGTACTGGTCAACCTCTCCGAGGGAAGTACCGACGGCGATCTGCACACCCTGCCCACGGTGCATCTGGACATCCCCGACGCCACCGCCGTACGCGACTACGCGGCCACCGGCGGGGCCACGGCGAGCCTGGTCACCGGCGGCGCCGACATCCCGTACCCGCAGGTCACGGGCTTCTCCTCGCGCGGCCCTTCCGCGAAGAACCACGGCGACGTCCTCAAGCCGGACATCACCGCCCCGGGCGCGTCGATCCTGGCCGCGGTGGCCCCGCCCACCAACAGCGGACACGCCTTCGACTTCTACTCCGGTACGTCGATGGCGGCGCCGCACATCTCCGGTCTGGCGGCTCTGTACCTGGCCGAGCACCCCAAGTGGTCGCCGATGGCAGTGAAGTCGGCGATGATGACCACCGCCACGCCCACGAAGACACCCGAGGGCAAGGACAGCGACGACGCCTTCGCGCAGGGCGCGGGCGAGGTCGACGCGCGGGCGATGCTTCGCCCCGGTCTGGTCTACGACTCGTCGGACCGGGACTGGCTGGGCTATCTGGAGGGACTCGGCACCGACACCGGCACCGGCACGAAGGCGATCGACGCCAGCGACCTCAACTCGGCGTCCATAGCGATCGGCGACCTGTTCGGCAGCCAGACGGTGACCCGGACCGTCACCTCCGTCACCCCGGGCACGTACAAGGTCCACGTCGACCTGCCCGGGGTGAAGGCGACGGTCACGCCGTCCACGCTCCGCTTCACGAAGCCGGGTCAGCGGCGCACGTTCACCGTCCGCTTCGACGTCGACACCGCGCCCGCCGGCGTCACCGACACCGGTTCGCTGACCTGGACCTCCGGCCGTACCGCCGTACGCAGCACGGTCGTCGTCACCCCGCAGACCACCCGGGCACCCGCGCAGGTGACCGGCAGCGGCGCCGACGGCCGGGTCTCCTACTCGGTCACCCCGGCCTCCACGTCGTTCACGGCCACCGCCTACGGCCCGGTCTCCACCACGCCCGAGCACGGCACCCTGACCGGGACCGTCGAGCGGGACCACTTCCCCGTCGTGCCCGAGGGCGCCAAGGCCACCGAGTTCAGTGTGAAGTTCGAGCCGACCTCCGCGATCACCGGCATCGCCTACGGCCGGTGGATCGACGGGCACCTCCAGGAGGGTTACATCGTCCTGCCCGACGCGCACGGCGTGGCGGACGTGGTGCTGCCGCATCCCGACGCGGGCACATATCTGGTCGCCGTCGTGCGGGTGGAGACCGCGTCCACCCCCGCCACCAGTGGGTACACCTACCAGGCCAACACGGTCGGCGCGGACAGCGCCCCGGCCGGCACGTTCACCGTCGCACCCGAGCGGGCCACCGCGGACCCCGGAGTACCCCTGGACGTCACCGCCACCTGGTCCGGTATGTCCCCGGACGCCCGGTCGACCGGATGGATCGAGTACTCCAACGGCGCGGGAACAGTTGTGAGCCTCAACTGACCGGAGCCGCCCGAACCGTTCCCTTACCAGCGTGCCGCACCTTTCGGACGCGGGTAAGGGAACGGTAAAGCGGTGCCGTTCGTTTCCCCGGCATGACAGCTATGACCCCCGGCTCGAACATCCCTCTCTCCACCGCGCGCGTGACGGTGGACGTCGCCGCCCCGGTGCGGCTCGACGTTTCGGGCCTGCTGCTCACCGCCGACGGCAAGGTGCGCTCCGACGACGACTTCATCTTCTACAACCAGCCGGCCGGCCCCGGCGTGAACTACCGCTCCGGCGGCGGCACGTCCCCCGACGCGATCACGGTCGACACGGCCGCCGTCCCCCCGGGCATCGAGAAGATCGTCGTCACGGCGAGCCCGGACGCCGCGGGTCAGACCTTCCAGGGCATCGAACCGACGGCCACGATCCGCAGCGCGGACGACAACAGCGTCCTGGCCACGTTCACACCCCCTCAGCTCGGCAGCGAGACGGCGCTGGTGGTCGTGGAGATCTATCTGCGCAACGGCGCCTGGAAGGCACGCGCGGTGGGCCAGGGGTACGCGAACGGCCTGGCGGGCATCGCGACCGACTTCGGCGTGACGGTGGAGGAGCCGGCGGCCGCGGCGGCACCGGCGGCTCCCGCCGCACCGGTAGCGGCGGCCGCCCCCGTCGCCGCCCCGCCGATGCCCCAGACCCCGCCGCCGTCCGCACCGCCGGCCCCGGCCCCGGGCGCGGGGAAGATCAACCTGGACAAGGGCCGCGTCAGCCTCCAGAAGAACCAGACCGTGTCCCTCGTCAAGGGCGGCGCTCCGCTCCTCTCGCAGGTCAAGATGGGCCTGGGCTGGGAGCCCGCCTACCGCGGCAAGGACATCGACCTGGACGCGTCCGTCATCGCCTACGGCCCCCAGCGCAACCACATCGACAGCTGCTACTTCGGCAAGCTGTCCATCGTGAACGGCGCGATCAAGCACTCCGGCGACAACCTCACGGGCGAGGGCGGGGGCGACGACGAGGTGATCGTGGTCGATCTCGGCCGTCTCCCCCAGGAGGTCACGGGCCTGGTCTTCACCGTCAACTCCTTCACCGGCCAGAAGTTCACCGAGGTGGCGAAGGCCTACTGCCGCCTCCTGGACGCCGCGACCGGCGAGGAACTCGTCCGCTTCGACCTCACCAGCGCCGAAGCCCAGACGGGCGTGATGATGGCCAAGCTCGTCCGCCAGTTCTCCGGCGAATGGGACATGACAGCCATGGGCACCTTCGTCAAGGCCCGCACGGTCCGCAACATGGTGAAACCGGCGGCGGAGGCACTGTAACCGTAGCTGCGGGCAATCGTGCCTCCCCCAGCGCCTCAAGGGCCTGGGGGGACCCCAGGCGGCATGGGTGGGCGCAGCTGCACCCCGCAAGCGCGGGCAAGCGAAACCCACCCCCGCCCAGCCCCAGCACACGGAACCTTTCCAGCGCCTCTACGCCCGCATCCCCTCCATCAGCAACCCCACATACCGCCGGATGACCGCGTCGTCCCCCTTGGCCAACTCCGACGCCGTAGCCACCCCATGCGCCAACCGCAGCACATCGATCGCGTCGACGTCCCCCCGCAGCACCCCCTCCCGACGCGCCGCCGCCACCAGCCGCCCCGCCGCGTCCTTCATATGCGTGCCGCAGGCGGTCACCGCCGCCGCGCTCCCGTCGGTGACGGCGGAGCCGAGCAGTGACTTCATCCCGCGCACCTGGATCGTGCCGACGCACAGCTCATTGAGCCACTCCACCAGCGCCTCCCCCGCCGGCAACTCCCGCCCCAGCTCGTCGGCGCGCGCGGCCAGCGCCTCGATCCGGTCGACATACGCCGACTCCAGCAGCGCCTGACGTGTGGGGAAATGCCGGTACAGCGTCCCGGACCCGACCCCGGCCCGCTTGGCGATGTCGTCCAGGGAGGCGCCCTCCCCGTGCTCGCCGAAGGCCTCCGCCGCAGCCTTCAGCAACCGCTCGTAGTTACGGCGAGCGTCCGCCCGCATAGGCCTGACCTGCGTCATCCAGTTACTCCTTGCGAACCGGGGACCCTCTCCGTATCTTATCGAGCACTAAACGGAGACAGTCCCCGCTTACTGCGTCGTCTCTGCGGGCTGATTCGTGCTGCCCGCATGCTCCACCACTTCACGCGGGGACACCAGACAGGGAGCACCCATGTCCAGCCCGTCCCCCGCCGCCACAGGCCCGCACCCTCACCCCCACCCCGCGCCGGACACCTCCCCGGCCCACCTCCGCACCGTCCTCCTCATCGTCGTGACGGCCTATCTGATGGTCGGAGTCGACTCGACCGTCGTGAACGTCGCCCTGCCCGCCATCCAGCACGACCTCGGCTTCTCTCCCACCGGCCTGTCGTGGGTGCTCAACGCCTACACGCTCACCTTCGGCGGTCTGCTGCTCCTCGGCGGCCGTGTCGGCGACCTCCTCGGCCGCCGCCGCACGCTCACCCTCGGTGTGCTGCTGTTCGCCGGTTCGTCCCTTCTCGGCGGACTCGCCGGAGACGGCGGCTGGCTGCTCGCCGCCCGCGCGCTCCAGGGCGCCGGCGCCGCCCTCGCCGCGCCCAGCACGCTCGCCCTGATCACCACCAACTTCCCCGAGGGCCCCCGCCGCCACCACGCCCTGGGCGTCTACTCGTCCACGGCCGGCATCGGCGCGTCCGTCGGGCTGATTCTCGGCGGCATGCTCACGGCCTGGGCGTCCTGGCGCTGGGCGCTGCTCATCAACGTCCCCATCGGCCTGGCGGTCGCCTTCGCGCTCCCGCGTTCCGTCGCCGAGACCCCGCGCCACGCGGGCCACTTCGACGCGACGGGCGCGCTGACCGGCACCGCCGGGACGACCTCACTGGTGTACGCGTTCATCCGGGTGTCGGAGGCGGGCTGGAGCGACCCGCGCGCTCTGCTCGGCTTCGCCGCCTCGGCCGTACTCCTGCTGGCCTTCGCCCTCGTCGAGTCCCGCGCGCGGCAGCCGATCATGCCGCTGCGGCTGTTCGCGGACCGCGACCGGGCGGGCGCCTACGCCGGCATCCTGCTGCTGCCGGCGGGGATGTTCGGCGCGTTCTACTTCCTCACCCTCATCTGCCAACAGGTCCTGAACTACAGCCCGTTGCGGACGGGGCTCGCGTTCCTCCCGCTGACCGTCGTGATGTTCACTACCGTCCGGCTGGTGCCGCGCCTGCTGGCCCGCTCCGGCGCGAAGCCGCTGATCCTGACCGGTCTCGCGCTGCTCGGCGCGGCCGGTGCCTGGCTGTGGCGGCTGCGCCCCGGCGACGGCTACGCGGCGGGCCTGCTGGGCCCGCTGCTCCTGCTGGGCGTCGGTGTCGGCCTGGCGATGATGCCGCTCAGCGCCACGATCCTCGCGAAGATCCGCCCGCAGGAGGCCGGCGCCGCCTCCGGCCTCCTCCAGACCCTCCAGTGGCTCGGCGGCACCCTGGGCCTGTCCGTCCTGGTCACGGTCTACGGCACCACGACCCGGCACGCCGGCCCCGGCACCCCCGCCGAGATCCTCACCCACGGCGCGTCCCGCGCCTTCGGCGCCGGCGCGCTGATCGCGCTCACCGCCCTGCTGGTCACGGCGTTCGCGCTGACCGGCCGACGTACATCGAGGTAGGGCTCACATCTTCGTCGCCCCCGCCGCGAGGTCCCGCAGGAAGTGCCGTGCCCCGATCAGGAAGACGACGATCAGCGGGATCACGCTCATCAGCGCGCCTGCCATCACCAGCGAGTAGTCGGTGTTGTAGAGGACGTTGAGGTTGGCCAGCGCCACCTGGAGGGTGACCTTCTCGGGATCGATCATGACGACCAGCGGCCAGATGTAGTCGTTCCAGAGGCCGATGAAGGTGAAGATGCCGAGGAAGGCGAGGGCCGGGCGGAACAGCGGCAACGCGACCTGCCAGTAGAGGCGGAAGAAGCCGGCGCCGTCGATCCGTCCGGCGTCCAGGAGTTCGTCGGGCAGCGAGTTCTGCGCGTACTGGCGCATCCAGAAGATGCCGAAGGCGTTGGCGGCACCGGGAATGATCAGCGCCTTCAGTGAGCCGGCCCAGCCGAACTCGGCCATGGTGACGAACTGCGGCACCAGCGACAGCTGCGCCGGGATCATGTACGTGACCAGGAGGGTGCCGAAGAGGAACTTCTTCGCGGGGAACTCGTACTTGGCGAAGGCGAACGCGGCCAGCGAGTCGAAGAACAGCACCAGCACGGTCCCGAGCACGGCGACCACGACGGTGTTGAGCAGCGAACCCCAGAAGTCCACGGTGTCGAGGACCCGCCCCATGTTGTCCAGGAGATGCGTTCCCGGCACCAGCTTGGGCGGATAGCGGTAGATGTCCTGGGTGGTGCCGGAGGCCATCACCACCAGCCAGTAGAAGGGGAGGAGCGAGATCAGCACACCGAGCAGCAGCGCCGCCCGGACACAGACCCGGGTGAGCCTGCTGCCGGCTCCGATGGCGAGCCCGGCGTTGCCGGTCGCCCTCTCGTGGGAGTCAGCGGCCATTGCGGGCCCCCTTCCGGCGCAGCAGACGGGGACGGTCGTCGCGGTCGGAGCCGGAGACCAGCCGCCAGTTGACGATGGTGAAGACCGCGATGATCGCGAAGAGGAGCCAGCCCATCGCGGCGCCGTAGCCGAACTGGTGGTCCTTGAAGGCCTTCTGCCACAGATAGAGCACGATGGTCATACCTTCCTGGCCGGGTCCGCCCGTGGTGCCGACGTCGTCGGACTGGAAGAGCACCTGGGACTCGGTGAAGATCTGCAGGCCGTTGATGGTGGAGGTGACGGCGGCGAAGAGGATCACCGGCCGCAGCTGCGGCACCACCACCCGGAAGAGCGTCTGCCAGCTGTTCGCGCCGTCGACGCGGGCGGCCTCGAAGTGCTCGGTGGGGATGGCCTGGAGGCCCGCCAGGAAGATCAGCGCGTTGTAGCCCACCCACCGCCAGATGATCATGATGGACAGGGCCGACTTGATCCCCCACTCGGAGGACAGCCAGCCGACGCCGTCCAGTCCGACGGCCCGCAGCGCCGAGTTGGCCAGGCCGCTCTGGGCGAAGACCGAGCCGAAGACGATGGTCATGGCGACCATCGAGGTGACGTTGGGGACGAAGTACGCCACCCGGTACGCGCCGGTGAACCGGACCTGCGAGTGCAGCAGGAACGCCAGCACCAGGGCCAGGAACAGCATCGGGACGGTGGACAGGAACCAGATCTCGAAGGTGTTGAGCACCGAGTGCCAGAACACCGAGTCCTCGACCAGCCAGCCGTACTGCTTCAGGCCGACGAAGCGCATGTCGCCGATGCCGTCCCAGTCGTGGAAGGACAGGTACAGCGAGAAGACCACCGGGAAGGCGCCGAAGACGGCGAACAGCACATAGAACGGGGAGATGGCGAGGAGGGGCGGAAGGCTGCGTCCGCGTCCGCGCGGGGCGGTGGAGCGGAGACGGCGAGCAGGGCGCCGTTCGTCCGCCGCCGGCGCGCCCGCCGGGTCGAGCACCGTGGCCATGTCAGCTCACCCCCAGCCGGGACAGCGTGGTCTCGGCGGTGTCCACCGCGTCACGCCAGGCCCTGTCGGGGTTCTTGCCGAGCATTTCCACGTTGGTCAGCTCCTGGAAGAAGGGGGTGTTGGCGGTCTCCTCGTAGGGGCTGAAGTAGACAACCGGGGCCTTCTGGGCGGCGGGGCCGAAGACGTCGATGGGCCGCTGGCCGCCGAAGAAGGCGTCGGGCGCGTGCATCGCGGAGTCGGCGTAGGCGGCCGGAGTGGTGGGGAACAGGGCCATCTCCTGGTAGCTCTTGAGCTGGTTCGCCGGGCTGAGCAGCCACTTCAGGAAGGCGAAGGCGCCCTCCGGGTCCCGGCAGTAGCGGGTGAGGGTGACGTACGACCCGCCGTAGTTGGCCGGGCCGTCCGGCATGGTGGTCAGCCGCCAGGTCCCGGAGGTCTTCGCGGCGGCTTCCTTCAGGCCGTTGATCGCCCACACCGCGGTGGTCATGGTGGTGACCCGGCCCCCGCTCATGGCCGCGTTGTAGTCGGGTGTGCCGTCCGAGATCCTGGCGCTGAGCCCCTGGCGGAGGATCTCCACGGACAGGTCCCAGGCGCGTCGGACATGCGCCTGGTCGCCGATGAAGCGGTTGTCGGCGTCCACGAACTGCTTGGTGCTCTGGAGCAGGACCTGCTGGAAGACGTTGCCGATGTTGCTCACCAGGTACGGCTTGCCCGGTGCCTTCGCCCGGAGCGTCAGTCCGGCGGCGAGGAACTTCTCCCAGGTGGAGGTGGCCTCGGCGACCTCCTGCGGCTCGGCGGGCAGTCCGGCCTTCGCGAAGAGGTCCCTGCGGTAGTAGAGCGCGGTGGGGCCGGCGTCGAGGGGGAAGCCGATCATCCGGCCCGACGGGGTGAAGCAGCTCTTCCACTTCCAGTCGAGGTACTGGTCGCGGACGCTCTGGGCGCCGAGCGTCCGCAGGTCCAGGAACTCGTCCTCGTCCGGGAAGAACGTGGCGAGGTTGTCGGAGTTCACGACCGTCAGGTCCGGCACATAGGCACGGGCGGCCAGACTGGTACGCACTTTGGAGTCGATGTCGCCGTCGGGGATCTGCGCGCCCTTCACCCTCAGCCCCGGCACACCCGGTACGGCGCGCTCGGCGGTGGCGAGCAGTTTGTCGCTCAGCGCGCCCTTCCAGTACCAGAGACTGAGATGGTCCGTGCCGGCCGAGGCCGAGCCGCTGCTCGCCCCGCATCCCGACAGGCCCAGCAGGGCTCCGCCGACGCCACCGAGGGAGACCCCCAGCAGACTTCGACGGGACAGCGTTCGGTGTGGCATGGGCGCGCACTCGCTTTCCGGGCACGACAACGATGTCGGGGCCTCCGTGAACGTTCACGTGAACGTTGCCGTCGAGTATTGAGGCGGCCGAAAACGAGTGTCAAGACACCTGCGTCGGTAATGTGTTGACACCATGCCAGCCGGGCGGACGGGTCAGGCGGAGTCTCGCACGACCAGTTGGGGCTGCACCCACGCGTGCGCGCCGCTCAGCGGCTCCTCGCCGGCCCTCAGTCGGGCGACCTGCTCGACGGCGAGCCGTCCGAGCCGGCGTTTGTCGATGTGCAGGGTGGTGAGGGCGGGCTCCACCAGTTCACCCAGGGACAGCCCGTCGAAGCCCAGGACCGCCAGGTCGTCGGGCACCTGTCGGCCACGGCGCCGGGCGGCACGCATCGCACCGACGGCGATCAGGTCGTTGAAGCCGAACACCGCCGTCATGTCGGGCCGCTTGTCGAGGAGTTGTTCCATGGCCGTCTCCCCGGACGCCACGCTGTGGCCTCCGGAACACAGCACGATCCAGCTCTCGTCGACGGGCAGCCCGTGCCGCCGGACCTCGGCCAGGAAGGCCTCCCGTCGGGGGCCCGGGGCGCCGATCCGGTCGCCGTCCAGCATGCCGATCCGGCGGTGTCCGGTACGGACCAGGTGGGCGATGCCCTGTTCCAGGCCGGCGGCGGCGTCGATGCCGACGGCCGCGAACCGGGTCTGCTGCGGGCCGCGTTCCAGCAGGACGATCGGTATGCCGCCGATGTGCCGGGCGAGCACCTCGTCCTCGTTCTTGAAGTAGCCGACGACCGCGTCCGCCTGGTGGGAGAGCACGTCCAGGGCCTCACGCTCCCTGACGCCGTCGGTGCGGGTGTCCCACACCACCACCTGCCAGCCGCGCTGTTCGGCGGCCTCCAGCACCCCGGCGGCCACCTCGGGGAAGAAGGGGTTCATCAGGTCCGGGATCACCAGTCCGGCCGTCACCGTCCCCTTGCGCACGAGTCCCCGCGCGAACCGGCTCGGCCGGTAGTCGAGGAGCCGGGCGGCCTCCAGCACCCGCTCCTTGGTGGCCGGGTCGATCTCGCCCTTGTCGTTCACCGCCCGGGACACCGTCTGGCGCGACACCCCGGCCAGCTGGGCGACGTCATGGATGGTGGCCCGGCGGCGGGGGCCGTCGGACGCGTCGGAGAGCGGCTCCCGCTGCTGCTTGTCGGCCCACACGCAGTGCACTGTATCCGGCCACCGGGAGAACGCGGTCCGCACGGGCGGGCCCGGGGGCCGTCCAGAACAGCGCGCGGCACGCACGGGCGGACCCGGGGGCCGTCTAGAACAGCGCGCTGTACGCGTTCAGGGCCGGCTGGCCGCCGAGGTGGGCGTAGAGGACCGTGGAGTCCGGGCCGATCTCCCCGCACGCGACCAGATCGATCATCCCGGCCATCGACTTCCCCTCGTAGACGGGGTCGGTGACCATGCCCTCGGTGCGTGCGGCGAGCCGCATCGCCTCCAGGGTCGTCTCGTCCGGGACGCCGTAGATCCCGGCGTGGTAGCGCTCGTCGAGTTCGACGTCCTCGACGGTCAACTCGCTGCGGACTCCTATGAGTCGACCGGTCCGGTGGGCGATGCGGGCGATCTGCTCCCGGGTCTCGGCGGGCTTGGCCGAGGCGTCGATACCGATCACCCGGCGGGCGCGCCCGCCCGACTCCTCCAGTGCGGCGAACCCGGCGACCATCCCGGCCTGCGTCGAGCCGGTCACCGAGCACACGATCACGGTGTCGAAGAAGACGCCCGACTCCCGTTCCTGCTCGGCGACTTCGTACGCCCACCCGGCGAACCCGAGCCCGCCGAGCGGATGGTCGGAGGCCCCGGCCGGAATGGCGTACGGCTTCCCGCCCGACTCCTCGACCTCCCGCAGCGCCAGCTCCCAGCTCTCCTTGAACCCGATCCCGAACCCGGCCCGCACCAGCCGTACGTCCGCCCCGGCCAGCCGGCTGATCAGGATGTTGCCGACCTTGTCGTACACGGAGTCCGGCCACTCCACCCAACTCTCCTGTACCAGCACGCACTTGAGCCCGGCGCGGGCGGCGCAGGCGGCGACCTGACGGGTGTGGTTGGACTGCACTCCGCCGATCGAGACGAGGGTGTCGCAGCCCTGGGCGAGGGCGTCGGCGACCAGGTACTCCAGCTTGCGGGTCTTGTTGCCGCCGTACGCGACACCGGAGTTGCAGTCCTCCCGCTTGGCCCAGAGGGCGGCTCCGCCGAGATGGGCGGTGAGCCGTTCCAGCGGGTGGACCGGCGAGGGGCCGAAGAGCAGGGGGTAACGGTCGTACGAGGAAAGGGACATGGGGTCTCCCTGGTCAGTCGTCGTCGGCCGGATCGGCCAGGTCGGCGAGGTCGGCGAGGCTGCGCCAGATCTCCGCCGTGACCCGGACGGCCTCGTCCACGTCGCCGGCGGCGCAGGCCTCGATCAGCCGCTCGTGCAGCCCCGTCGAACGGCAGTTGCCGCCCTCACCGAAGCGGCGGCGCTCCAGGCGGCGGACGAGCGGTGTGTAGCGGGCGATCGTGGCGGCGGCAGCGCGGTTGCCGGCGGCGCGGACGAGGACGTCGTGCACCTCGTCGTCGGCCTGCAGGGCGCCGTCCACATCGCCTGTGCGTACAGCGGCGGCGAACCGTGTGTTGGCGGCGCGCATCGTCTCCACGTCGGCGGCGAACAGGCCGGGCACGGCGACGCGGGTCACCAGCTCGTGCATGGCGCCGACCACGGCCGCCGCGTCCCGTACGTCGGCGGCGACGACCGGCGTCACCCGGGTGTAGCTCTGCGGCTTGCTCTCCAGCAGCCCCTCGTCGACCAGCCGCGCGAACGCCTCCCGCACCGGCGCCCGGGACAGCCCGAGCCGCTCGGCGAGATCGGCGTCCCGCACCACCGCACCGGGCTCGATGGCCCCGGTGACGATGGCATCCCGGATCGCCGCGTAGGCGCGATCCCTGAGCAGAGTGCGTGGCACGGGCTCCATGAACTGAAATGTTAGATGTCAGTTCGCGTGAGCCACAAGGGCTGGGCGATGGAACGGGAGACGGCTGCGGCTTGCGTGGCCGGCGTTTCTGGTGCGCTGGGTATGTATGTGGGGGGCTGGGGGCGACGGAGGCTGACCGACGTGCTGGAGAGCGGGCCGGCTGCGGCGCTCGACGCGGGTGGGAGACCGGCGCGGCCCCGGGTACCCCGGCGCCGCGCCGCCGCCGTCCGCCGTCCGCCGGGTCGGGCTCGATGCGGGTGCCGGTGCCCGGTTCGGGCCGGTTACCGCTTGTGGCGCTTCCAGGGGCCGGTAATCGCCAGCATGATGCCCGGGTCCTGGATGTTGGCGAACAGGGTCCGGCCGTCGGGCGAGAAGGTCACGCCGGTGAACTCGCTGTACTCCGGCTCGTCCTCGGTGCCGATGTTGAGGTCGTTGCGGGCGATCGGGTAGGTGCGCCCGCTGTCGGTGGCGCCGAACAGGTGCTGGACGCCCTCGCCGTCCTCGGCGATGACGAGCCCGCCGTACGGGGAGACGGTGATGTTGTCGGGGCCGTCGAAGGCGCCGTCGACGGACGGGTCAGGGTTCACACCGAGCAGCACCTTCAGGGTGAGGGTGCGGCGCTTGGGGTCGTAGAACCAGACGGCGCCGTCGTGCTGGACGGGGCTCTCGTCACGGGCGTAGGAGGAGACGATGTAGGTGCCGCCGTCGGCCCACCACATGCCCTCCAGCTTGCGGGCGCGGGTGACCTGGCCGTCGGTGAACTGCTTGCGGACGGGGGTGGTCTTCGCGTCGCGGTCGGGGACGGTCACCCAGTCGACGCCGTACACGGTGCCGATCCTCGTGGCGCGGGAGAGGTCGTCGACGAACTTGCCGCCGGAGTCGAAGCACTTGAACGCCTCGAGGACACCGGCGTTGTCGGCGAGGGTGCGCAGCTTGCCGCGGCCGTGGTGGAAGCCGGCCGGCGGGGTCCAGCGGTAGAGCAGGCCGTTGGGGCCGGAGGCGTCCTCGGTGAGGTAGAGGTGGCCTCGCCCGGGGTCGACGACGACCGCCTCGTGGGCGTAACGGCCCAGCGCCTTGACGGGTTTGGGGTTCTTGTTGGCACGGCGGTCCTCGGGGTCCACCTCGAAGACATAGCCGTGGTCCTTGGTCATGCCGTTCTGGCCGGCCTTGTCCTCGGTCTCCTCGCAGGTGAGCCAGGTGCCCCAAGGGGTGTTGCCGCCGGCGCAGTTGGTGGAGGTGCCGGCGATGCCGACCCACTCGGCGACATGGCCGCCGGGGCGGACCTCGACGACCGTGCAGCCGCCGGACGCGGCGGGGTCGTAGACCAGGCCCTCGGTGAGCGGCACCGGGTACTTCCAGTCCGCCCGGGGGCCCTTCAGCTCGTGGTTGTTGACCAGCAGGGTCGCGCCGCGCGGGCCGTCGAAGGTGGAGGTGCCGTCGTGGTTGGACGGGGTGAACTCGCCGGACTCCAGCTTGGTCTTTCCGCTGTAGGTGACGATCCGGTACTTGAACCCGGCGGGCAGCGCGAGGATGCCGTCGGGGTCGGCGACCAGCGGTCCGTAGCCGACTCCGCCGTGGTGACCGGCTGCGCCGTGGTGACCGGCCGCCGACTCCTCTGTCGTGGTCTCGGTCTCCGTGGACGCGAGGGCGTTCGGCGCGGTGGCGAGTGCGCCGACACTGCCCGCCAGTGCGACCCCGGCACCGGTGAGCGCGGATTGGCGGGTGAAGTCCCTGCGGGTGAGCGACATGGTGTCTCCTGATACGGGGGGTGTGCCGTGGAGGATGGCGGAGCACGGTCCGGCGTTACCGTTCCGCCCATGCCTGAACGGGGGTTGAACAGAGGATGTTTTCGGGTGTCCCGGTTCCATGAATCCGTACAACCCGAGTCACTGGATCGCCAAACAGCCTCCTCGATGACATCACCCGGAAAGCTCAGCCGCCCCACCAGACCGCGCCGCGAAGACGGTGGTCAGCCACCCCACCACGACCGCGCCCGCGAAGACCGTGGTCAGCCGCCCTGCTGCGACCGCGCCTTGAAAGCGGCCTTGCGGGCCTCCTTCGCGATCCGCTTGTCCGGGTGGAGGCGGCCCATCGCCTCCAGGACGTCCGGGGTCGCCGGGTGCTCGACCCGCCAGGCCGCCGCGAAGAAGCCGCTGTGCTGCTGGGCCAGCCCCTCCACGAGTGCCTGGAGCTCCTCGGAGTGGCCCTCGGCGGCGAGCTGCGCGGCCAGGGTGTCGATGGTGAGCCAGAAGACGAGGTCCTCGGAGGGGGCCGGTACGTCCGTCGCGCCCAGCTCGGTGAGCCACACCCGGGCGAGTCCGCCGAGCTCGGGGTCGTCGAGGACTTCGCGTACGGCGGGTTCGGCGGCGGCGCCGACGAGCGAGAGGGCCTCCTGGCAGCGGAGCCGGCGCAGCGGCGCGCCGGGGTCCGAGCCGCGCGCGGCGGACAGCAACTCGCGGGCGGCGGCGACGGGTTCGCGGCGGGCCAGCCACTGCTCGGTCTCCGCGCGGGCGGCACGCGGCCCGTACGCGGCACTGCCGTCGAGGAGGGCGTCGGCGCCCTTGTCGGAGAGTTCACCGACGGCCGGGGCCGTGAAACCGGCTTCCAGCAGGCGCGCCCGCAGCCCGTAGAGGCCGAGCGGGGTGAGGCGGACCATGCCGTAGCGGGAGACGTCGGTCTCGTCGACGGGAGTCGCGGCGCCCTCCTCGGGATCGGCCATCAGCGCCTCGTCGACGGGCTGGTAGACGACGAGCCCGATCGGCTCCAGCAGCCGGAACTGGTCGTCGAGGCGCATCATCGCGTCGGAGACCTGTTCCAGCATGTCGTTGGTGGGCTCGCCCATGTCACCCGGGACGATCATGGACGCGGCGAGCGCGGGCAGCGGGACGGGGCCGTCGCCGGGGCCGTCCTCGCTGCCGGTGAGCAGGTAGAGGTTGCCGAGGACGCCGTCGAGGAACTCGGCCTCGCCCTCGGGGTCCCAGTCGAGCTGGGAGAAGTCGACGGTGCCGCCCTCGTCCATGACGTCGATCACGGCGTCGAGATCGGGTACGGCCGCGTCGGCGATCACCGACTCCAGGGCGCCGAGCCAGACGGTGAGCACGTCGTGCGGGGTGCCGTCGGTGATCAGGGCGAGGTCCTCGCCGGCCATGACCGTGTCGGCCTGGTCGTCGACGACCTCGAGGAGGCCGACGTCCATGGTGACCCGCCATGCCTCGCTCACGAGGGCGGCCGCGTCGTCACCGGTGAGTCCGAGCACCTCGGCGGCGGCCGGCAGCTGCTCCTCGACGAGTCCGCCCCCCGCGTCGACACGGGTGTCGGGGCCGGCCCAGCGGGCGAGCCGGACGGCCCGGGAGAGCAACGGCGTGGACAGCGCGTCGCGCGCCAGCTCCGCTTCGGTGTGCAGCCGTACGGGCGGCAGGGGGGAGCTGTCTGACATCGGCGGGTTCTCCTAGGACACTCAGGCACTGAGCCACTCAGCCTAGACGGATATCGCCCCATGCCGCCCGGTTCATGTTCACGTCAGGATCCGTACATGGCTGAAACCTTGACAACTGACCTGGCCAGGCACGAGATTGACGCGCGTAGAAACTCGCTGGACAGCTGTACACCCGTTTCGCGGGTTCCGCCGATTTATCTACGCGCGTCGCGCACCGCTTTCCACCGGTCGCGGCCCCGGAAACCGTGCTCCACTCCTCGTCCCGGCGCCATGTACGTCCCCCGGAGGGATCCCCTTGCCGAGCAAGAAGTCCGCGCGTCTCGCCGCGCTCACCGTCGCCGCCGTCTGTTCCGCGGCCTCCACCGTCGCCCTGACCTCGCCCGCGCACGCCGACACCGTGGCGATCCATGACATCCAGGGCACGACCCGGCTCTCGCCGTACGCCGGCCGGGCCGTCACGGGTGTGGCCGGAATCGTCACCGGTGTGCGCGCCTACGGCTCGTCCAGAGGGTTCTGGATCCAGGATCCGAACCCGGACGCTGACCCGGCCACCAGTGAGGGCGTGTTCGTCTTCACCAGTTCCATCCCGAAGGTCGCCGTCGGCGATTCGGTCACCGTCTCCGGCACGGTCTCGGAGTACGTCCCGGCCGGTACGGCGTCCGGAAACCAGTCGGTCACCGAGATCACCAAGCCGACGGTGACCGTCGTCTCCAGCGGCAACCCGGTCCCGGCCGCGACGGTGATCGACGCGAAGTCGGTGCCGGGCAAGTACACCCCGGCGGGCGACGCCGCCGCGGGCAACTCGGTCAACGGCGTCACCCTGCGGCCCAAGAAGTACGCCCTGGACTACTACGAGTCCCTGGAGGGCATGAACGTCCAGGTCGCGGACACGCGCGTGGTCACCGCCACCGACCCGTACACCGAGCTGTGGGTGACGGTGAAGCCGCGCGAGAACGCCACCGAGCGCGGCGGCACGCTGTACGGCTCCTACACCTCGCAGAACACCGGCCGGCTCCAGATCCAGTCGCTCGGCGCGACGGCCGACTTCCCTGTCGCGAACGTCGGCGACACCCTGGCCGGCCGGACCACCGGCCCCCTGGACTACAACCAGTTCGGCGGCTACACCCTGGTCGCGAACACCCTGGGCACGCTGAAGAGCGGTGGCCTGGAGCGGGAGACGACCCGTAAGCAGCGCACCGGCGAGCTGGCGGTCGCGACGTACAACGTCGAGAACCTCGACCCGTCGGACGGCACGTTCGAGGAGCATGCGTCCGCGATCGTGAACAACCTGAAGTCGCCCGACATCGTGTCCCTGGAGGAGATCCAGGACAACAACGGCGCGACGGACGACGGCACGACCGCCGCCGACGTGACCGTGAACAAGCTGATCGACGCGATCGTCGCGGCCGGCGGCCCGACGTACGACTGGCGATCGATCGACCCGACGAACGACACCGACGGCGGCGAGCCGGGCGGCAACATCCGCCAGGTGTTCCTGTTCAACCCGAAGCGGGTCTCCTTCACCGACCGCGCGGGCGGCGACGCCACGACGGCGGTCGGTGTGAAGAAGGAGCACGGCAAGGCGGCCCTGACGGTGTCCCCGGGCCGTATCGACCCCGCGAACACCGCCTGGACCAGCAGCCGCAAGCCGCTGGCCGGCGAGTTCGTCTTCCGTGGCCGGACGGTCATCGTGATCGCCAACCACCTCAACTCCAAGGGCGGCGACCAGGCGTTGCACGCGCAGTACCAGCCGGTGGTGCGCAGCTCGGAGGTCCAGCGCCACCAACAGGCCACGCTGGTCAACGCGTTCGTCAAGGGCCTCCTCAAGGTGCAGAAGGACGCGGACGTCATCGCGCTCGGCGACATGAACGACTTCGAGTTCTCCGACACCACGAAGATCCTGGAGAGCCACGGCGCGCTCTGGTCGGCGATCAAGTCGCTGCCCAGGAGCGAGCGTTACACCTACGACTACCAGGGCAACCAGCAGGTCCTGGACCAGATCCTGGTGAGCCGGTCGATCAAGCGGTCCTCCGACTTCGAGTACGACAGCGTGCACATCAACTCGGAGTTCCACGACCAGGTCAGCGACCACGACCCGCAGGTGCTGCGCTTCGAGCCGTAGGCCCGTCAGGCGCTCAGGGGCTGAACACCCCGTCCAGCCAGCCCTGCCAGGCGCTCTCGTTCGCCTTGGCGTCGGCGTCCGCGGCGAAGTCGTGGACGCTGACGCCGACCGGGGCGCCCCAGTGGTTGCGGCCGAAGATCCGCACGAGGGCGCCCTCGGTGCGCAGTCCGACGAAATACGGGTTGCGGTAGTCGAGTACGGCGTCGAACTCCCGGGGTCCGCGCACCGTCACCCGGGCGCCCGTCGCCGTGTCGTCCGCGAGGCCCAGGGCCCGCTCGACGGCGGTGAGCGCGTCGGGCGCCTTGGACGCCTCGGGTCCGTCGAGCTGGGCGAAGGTGACGGGGCGGGGCGCGAAGTGCGTGAGGTACTCGCGCAGGGTGTGCAGATAGAAGTCGGTGTGCCTGCTCGCTCCGTCGTACTGGTTGTCCCAGTCGTCGGTGAAGATCCCGCTGTGCACGTACCGCACCCAGGCACGCCGGCCGCCGTCGCGCGACTCGATGACGTGCTCGAGCTGGTTGACGCTCTGGACGGAGAACCCGACGTCCTCGCTGCGGATGGTGAGGTGGTGCGGCGGGTCCCAGGCGGCGACCGTCGACCCGAACGCCGCGGTGCCGCCCACCCGGGGCTCCGGCGCCTCCATCGGCCACAGGTAGCCCCCGGTGCCGTTGGTGATCGCCTCCCACACCTCCTCCGGCGTGGCGTCGACCTCGAACTCGCGGACGATCTCGAATTCCTTGGACATGGCTGTCTCCTGAACGGTGCTCATTGCTCTGTCGTGTCGGCGATCTCTGGGTTCTGCGGCTTGACCGTGGGATGTACGGCGACGACGATCCGGTGGTCCCGGCCGCTCTCGGCGCCGGGGGCGTCGTACTTGCGGATCAGGGTGGTGACACCGGCGGTCAGTTCCTGGATGAAGGCGGCGCGGTCGGCGGCGGAGGCGAAGCGGACCTCGCCGTCCAGCGCGTAGGTCGCCAGTCGCTGCCGGGCCCTCGTGGCGCCGGTGATCAGCGAGCCGACGTCCCGCACCAGCCGGGCGCCGAGCGCGAGCAGCCAGCGCGCGGAGAGCTGGTCGCGGAAGCGGTCCGGGTCCGGCTGCACGGCGGCGAGCGCGAGCGGTGAGATCACGTACGACGCGGCGGTCGCGCGCATCAGCCGCTCGGTGACGTTGCCCTTGCGGCGCTCGCCGGCCAGTTCGACCAGGCCGTGCCGCTCCAGCGCCTTCAGGTGGTAGTTCACCTTCTGCCGGGGCAGCCCGACCCTTCCGGCCAGCATCGCCGCCGACGCGGGCCCTTCGGCCAGCTCGGCGAGCAGTCTGCCCCTTATGGGGTCCAGCGAGACGGCGGCGGCCTCGGGGTCCTCGATCACGGTGACGTCCAGCATGCGTCCACCGTCCCACCGAAAACTTTTTTTGTCCAGGAGGGAAGAGTTTTCGGTGAAACTCGTCAGCATTGCTTACTCGTCAGCGTTACTTATGGGTACCGCGTAGCAGATTTAAGTGGAGCTTCATCGTCGCGGCCCCGAAACTACCCCCATGACAACTGCGCCCTCCCCTCCCCTCTTCGGCCGCGCCCTCTGCGCGATGGTCACGCCCTTCACCGAGTCGGGCGCGCTCGACCTCGACGGGGCGCAGCGCCTCGCCGAACGGCTGGTGGGTCGGGGCTGCGACGGGCTGGTGCTGTCCGGGACCACCGGTGAGTCGCCGACCACGTCGGACACCGAGAAGGCGGAACTGATCGCGGCCGTACGGGAGGCGGTCGGCGCCCGGGCGTCGGTCGTCGCGGGTGTGGGCACCTTCGACACCCGGCACACCGTCGAACTCGCCCGGTCCGCCGAACGGGCGGGCGCGGACGGGGTGCTGGTCGTGAGCCCGTACTACAGCCGGCCCCCGCAGGACGCCCTGGAGGCGCACTTCCGGGAGATCGCCGACGCGTCCGGACTACCGCTGATGCTGTACGACATCCCCGCCCGCACCGGCACCCGTATCGAGCCCGACACCGTCCTCCGGCTCGCCGAGCACCCCCGGATCGTCGCCGTCAAGGACTGCTCCTACGACTTCCTCGGGACCCAGAAGGTGCTGGCCCGGACCGGGTTGGCGTACTACGCGGGCTGCGACGAACACAACCTCGCCCTGTACGCGGTGGGCGCGGCGGGCTATGTCAGCACGGTCGCCAACGCTGCCCCTGAGCAACTGCGCACCGTACTCGACCTGTTCGACGCGGGCGACACGGCCGGCGCGGCGGCCCTCCAGCAACGGGCCACGGAACTGGTGGAGTTGATGATGACCTCGGGCCTCCCGGGCGCGGTCACGGCCAAGGCCCTCCTCGACGACCTGGACCTCCCGTCCGGCCCGGTCCGCCCGCCCCTGCGCCCCGCCGACCGGAGGACGACCGAGGAACTACGGGCGGCCTACGAACGGTTGGCGGGCTGAGCGACCGGAATTCCAGGGCGCCGGACCCGTCGGCGGCCCTACCGTGAGCGGATGAGCCGTCCGCTGCTGTACCTCGACGTCGACGGGCCCCTTAGCTTTGCGGTTTGAGCGTGTCTCACTGTCTCACTCGCAAGGGTGACAATCCCACCGTTATCGCTTGCACTCCACGACGTCTCACATAACGTGCCGGGCGTGATCCTGCACTTCTTCTCCCCCACTGGCTGGAAGAACTGGGGCTTTCCATCGCGCCCCCTCATCCGAGACGGGATGCCCGTCCTCATCGATGAAGACCTCCGCTTCGAAGACGACAACGGCCCTCGGCCCACTGTGGCGATGAACCGGTGGCTCCAGGAGTTACCCGTCAGTGGAGCCCCCAGCCCCAACACTTGGCGGACCTACGCGCAGCAGCTCAAGTCCTGGTCCGAGTTCCTGGCCGCGCACAGTGTCAACGTGTTTGCCGACCAGTCTCGACTCCGCGCTGCACTGTCCGCCTACGCCGAACACCGTCTGTCCGGGCCCTTGGGAGCTCGGCTGGAAGGCACGAGCTGGAACCTGGCGGTCAAGACGATCGGCACCTTCTACGAGTGGTCCATGCGCAACGGGTACTGCACCGCCGTGCCGTTCAGCTACGCCGAAGGCTCGTACCTGCGGCCCGATGGCGTGCGAGTGCAGTCGGCACGCAATCTGGCGATTGTACGAGGCGCCAAGCGCCACGCCACCCGCAAGTACCTGGAGCGCCCCTACGCCGAGCTGCTGATGAACGCCTTGGCCGGCAACCATCCCGATGGTGAGCCAGACCGCAGCTTCCGCGGCCGGGAAACCGGCCGGAACGCGGCTGGAGTCGCCCTGGCTCTCTCTACGGGACTACGGCTGCGCGAGCTGTCCCACCTGACCGTGTGGGAGCTCCCACCGCTACCCCGGCAACACACCCCTGTACCGATCCCTCTGCCACTCGCTCCGCCTACAGCAAAGGGCAGCAAGGGACGGCAGACGTGGATCGACTACGAGGCTTTGGCCGGTGTCCACGACTATGTGTCGCTGGAGCGCGCCGCCTCCGCTGATGCCTCCCGCTGGCTGCCCGGAGATCCTCTGTACGTCGAAGAGCCCACTTATGCGGGTGCCCGCATCAACGGCACGTACCGGCGGTGGCACGTCCTCACCCCAGCCGAACGACGCCGTCTCGTCGCCCCCTGCGGAGGTAGCGCCTTGCTCGCCGTGCAGTCGGACGGCTCCCCCTTCGTGGACTGGGCCACTGTGTTGCGACGCACCTCAGCCCGCGTCCGCGAACGGTTCGATCCTGCGTTCCCGCACGTCTCCCCCCACATGACCCGGCACACCTTTGCCATGACCACCCTGGAGCGGCTGGTACGGGGCTACTACCAGCGGGCCGCTCAGCTCGTGGTGGACACCGACGGCGACAACGCCATGGCCCTCTACCTCACCAAGGCCGATCCACTGCTGGTTCTGCGGGACCTGATGGGACACGCCAGCGTCGCCACCACTCAGGCATACCTCCACTTGCTGGACACGCAACGGATCTTCCGCGAGGCATACGAGGAAACCTCCCCCACCCCGTGCGAACAGATCGAGGCCGCCACCGAATTCCAGGACAGCGATGCCCGCTGAACTCCGCCATCCTCTCGCCGTCCAATTCGTTCTTCCTGGGCAGCGCCCGTACCTCGGCACCCTCCACGAGCTCCCCGATGCCGTCCTCGCCGCCGATCTCGCCCAGGGGCTCATCTCCGCGACCCACCCCGTCGGGCCGATCCGTACTTACCGCGAGGCCAGGCATGCCGTCCGCTGCGCGCGCCACTTCGCCCGGCACTTGAGCGGTGCCGACTTCAGGGGCAGTCTCAGCGGCCTCACCCCCGCCCAGGTCACCCAGTACTGGCTTGCATCCGGGTTCACCTTCGAACGGCACAGCCGGATCATGCTGACCGGCTACCGCACGAACGGCGGCCAACTCCACGTCGGCATCCAAGCCCATCTCGATGGGCGGTCCGTCAACCGGATGCGCGACTCCACTCCCAACCGGCCCTACAGCGAAGCCGAATGGCGCCGCCTCGATGAGGCCACCAACGCCACCATCACCACCGCCTGGCGGGACCACCGCAAGATCCTGGAAGCCGCCGGCCGAGGAGCCGACCCAGCGACGCACGGCATCACCTTCGACAACCTCGCCTGGATGGTCCACCGCACCGGCCCCCTCACAGCCAAGGCCATCCGCACCATGATCCTGGCGGCTCCCACAACGGCAGAGAAGACGATTGCCGAAATCCGTAACGCCTTCCATCCCACGGCCCCGGTCGCACTCGCCTACAACCTACGTCTGGCGATGCTGACCGGCATCGTTCCGGACGGCATTGATGCCCTCACCTGCACCAACCTCACCCGCACAGGCCCTTCCACCGCCCTGCTGTCCTACTTCAAGGGACGCACCGGCCGCGAATCCCTCAACATCAACGGGCCCGCGGTCCGGCTCCTGGACCAATGGCTCAAGCACTCCGCGCTGCTCCGGGAGCACGCCGCAGACATCGCCGATGACATGTGGATCCACTATTCGGGCAGACACGGCCTGTTCTCGGCCCCACGCACCCCGTGGTGGCGAACACGGTGGGCGCAGGAGATTGGCCTGCTCGACGACAACGGACAGCCACTCGTCCCGCACAGCGGCCGGATCCGCGCCACCTACCACCACCGTCGCGACCGATCCGCCTGGACCGGTCGCACCACCATCGACCCGAACCACACCCCGACGGCCGAAGGCGACCACTACCTGTCCCACCACACCCCCGCGCAGGTGGACGCCATCGAGGGGGTCATCGAAGACGCCCAGCGAGACATTCGACGCAAAGCCGAGCCACCGGTCATCGTCACTCACCAGGACGCAGCCCGCTTCGTAGCCGACTTCCCTCGCCTCGCCGGGCAGAACGGGCTCGACGCCGACGCCGTCAAGCGACTGCTGGCCGGAGAACAGGATGTGTTTCTGGCCTCCTGTGTCGACCCTTACAGCAGCCCTCACGCCCCAGCCGGAACGCTGTGTCCTGCCCGTCCCTGGGTCTGCCTGCTGTGCCCGCTCGCGGTCTTCGCTCCACGTCACCTACCGAACCTGCTCCGCCTCAAGAAGTACTTCTCGGACCAGGCAAGGAATATGACGGCGCCGCAGTTCCTGGCGGTCTTCGGCCCTTACGCCGATCGACTCGATGCCGACGTACTGCCGCGCTTCAGTCCTGCGGCCATCCGAGCCGCCACCGACACCGCCTTCGCACCCCTACACCCGGAGGAGGCTCCATGAGCAGCGCCATTCCGCTGCCTCAAATCGACTCGAACCGGCACCCCTTCCGTGGGATGGACATCCTCCAAACCGCTGGATACCGCACCAAGCCCGGTATGCGCGGCCCCTGCTTCGATCAAGACATCTGGGACCTGACGGCGGTGGCCGACGCTCCTGCGTCCTGGCCCCGCAGCGAGAAGATCCTGGACTTCACCACCATCGCCAACCCTCGCTGGCGGACCGTCGCCCGTGCCTACCTGATGGCTCGCATCCTGCCCACCCACCCGGACGTCGCTGTTCTTCCACAGGCCTACCGAACCCCCCTCGCACTCCCCACCCTTCGTCACGAGGTCAATCGGCTGACAGCCTGGTTCAACCACCTCTCCGGGGCTGGGATCAGCAGCCTCTCGCTCGTCAGGCAGCCCCATTGCGACACCTACCTGAGCGTCATCTCCCGCAGCCGCACGGACCCGGAACGGTCCGTCACTCCCGGCACCGTCGCGGGATACGTCCTGACAGCCCAAGCTCTCATGGCCTACTCGCCGTTGCTTCCAGACTGCTACGCACCCGGCTTCCGTCCCTGGGGTGACCGCAGCGCCGCCGAAGTCGCTGGCTACGAACGCGCCGACGTCAATCAGACCGCCCCTGTGCCCGACGACATCCTGCGGCCCCTGCTCTGCAACTCGATCTACCTCATCAACGTGGTCGGGCCTCACGTCGCAGCCGAAGCCACCCGAGCCCGACAAGCCATCACCTCACGGGCAGGAATCAGATCCTCGCTGCGCCTCGATCAGTACTCGCAGGTCATTGATGAAGTACAGCGGCAGATGAGGGCAGGAGTTCCCGCCCCGCGCACCACACCCGGCTACATCGCCCGGCGACTCGCTGCGGGCTGGGGGCAGGACGACCCACTGCTGCCGTTCGCCTTCGACTCGTTCGTGAGGGACACCGCACTCTCGCTCTCCAAGAGGCGCGATCTGGAACGTCTCCGACCTCACCTGGAAGCCTGGATCAGGCAGTGCGGAACCGAGCCGCCATGGTGTCGGGATGCCACCGCTGTTCCCCGGGCCGATGACCGCTCCGCCGTTCCGTTCGCCATCCCTGTGGACCACTTCGGACTGGAGACCATGGTCCATGTCATCGCCAGCGCCGCGTTCTACCTCACCGCCGCGCTCTCCGGTATGAGGGCCTCCGAGCTGG
The DNA here is from genome assembly GCF_042653945.1 of Streptomyces vulcanius. Classification (NCBI taxonomy): domain Bacteria; kingdom Bacillati; phylum Actinomycetota; class Actinomycetes; order Kitasatosporales; family Streptomycetaceae; genus Streptomyces; species Streptomyces vulcanius. The sequence continues at coordinate 252,487 of NZ_JBHSFK010000012.1, forward strand.
CCGAGCTCACCGGCGGGGCCTGCCGACGCGAAGACCGCTCCCAAAGTCCCCGATTCTGGGTGGACTCCCGCCGTATCAAGGGAGAGGACTTCGGCGGGGTACCCGACTCCTGGGTGGTGATCGAAGAGGTTCACCGTGCCCTGGCCGCGGCCGAGGCCGTCACTGGAACCAAACTCGGCGAACTCCTCTTCTCTTCGGGAAGTAACTCCGGCAACCGCTATGCCGCTCTCCGAAACTGGGTCAACGGACCTTGCGGACAGCGTCTGGGCCTTGCCCCCATCCCTGATGGGCCGGTGCACCCGCGCGCTCTCCGCCGTACTCTCGCGCTGTCCATCGCCCAGCGCCCGCATGGCCTCCTGGCTGCGAAGTGGCATCTCAAGCACGTATCCGTGGCTACGACAGAGGGCTACGCCGCTCGGCCAGGCGGGCACCAAGCAGCGTTCCTCGCCGAGGTACAAGCCGAAGAGGAAGCCGAGCACACCCGACTGACCGTCGCAGCTTACGAAAGCTACCAGCAGGGGGAGCTACCGTCCGGCCGGGGAGCACGCGATCTCATCGCGGCCTTTCGTGCGGTGGATGAGGAACTGGCCGCGCACGAAACTCAACCCCCCGTCCTCACAGATGACCGGCGGCTCGAACGGCTACTCAAGACCAGAGCGAAGACCCTGCACGTGGGGGCTGCAAACTACTGCTGGTTCACCGACCCGAAAAAGGCTCTGTGTCTGACACTGGCTGGAACTCCGGACGCGACGGAACCGCTCATCGGCATGTGCGACTCTGCGCGCTGCCCGCAGGCTACCCACCATCCGCAGCACCGACAGACATGGGCGAACCAGGCAAAGAACACTCAGGCAGTGTTCCTCGGCAACCCGAGGCTGACCCCGCTGGAGCGGCGGCGGGCTGAGGACGCCTACGACCGAGCGATGCGGATCGTATACGCCATCGATGCCGCATCGACGGGCTTGAACAGCGAGGGGACCGACAGTGGCCAGTGAACGCCACGCCCAGGCGGAGGCCCGAATCCGGGCCGCGATGGAACAGCTCCTGGGCGGGGACATCCCCGAAGGGCTGAGGTGCGACATCAAGTCTCTGAGCACCCTGTCACGTGTCCCCAGAGCGACGCTGTACCGCACCTATCCACACCTCAAGCAGGAATTCGAGCAGCGACTGGGCCGGGTACGGGAAACCGGAGGCGAGCCGGACCCCCGGATTGTCCAAATCGACCGACTCAAGGAGGAAGTCGCCCGGCTACGGGGGCGGATCGCAGGCATGAGCCAAGAACTCTCCGAGGCAGAGGATCTCCGAACCACGGCTCTGTCCCGGCTGGCCGCCCAGCACGAGGAGATCGTGTTGCTGAGACGCGAGCTCAGCGACACCACCGCAGGAGGTCTGCGCATGGTGCCTCCGCGATGAGCCGAATCACCCAGGGGCGCAATGGCTATGTACGCGAGTAGCGGTTCCGATCAACCTTCTTGATCAGTAACGCTTTATGGCTCGATATCGAAAAGCGAGAGGGACGGTGGGGTCGGGGCAAGTACAGCACGAAGGCGGTTGAGCATTGTCTGCCATTGCTTCCAGTCCCCCGGATCGACCCAGTTCGAGGCCGGCCCAGCCTCGTCGCTGATGATGCGGGCAAGGGCGTCGTCAGCGAGCGTCCGAAGGTCGGCAGGAAACACGGGCATGGTGGATTCAGGACCGTACGGACTGTCGATGGGCTCGCCGCCTGGGCACTGCGCCCCGATCAATGCGGCGGCGGCCACCGCCTCTTCCGCTTCCGTGAGGTAGCCGGCGGCGTCCACGGTGCGGGTGAGGACACCGCGGATCAAAGCCTCGCGTTCTGCGGGCTCGGCGTCGTCGAGAGCATCGGCGAAGTCTGCGGCTGTGTCGTTGTCGAAGTGGCCGGTGTCCCAGGTGCCCATGATGATCTCCTTCCTTCAGCACAGGTAGAGCCCCGCGATGCGCGGGAGTCTGGCGGCGATCTTGCAGTCGTCCTCGAAGTCGAAGCTCCAGGCAGGATCGAGAGCGGGATAGTTGATCGTGAAGGCGTCTCCGGGAAGCTCTTCACCGGTTGCTGCTTTGTAGGCGTTCCAGGCGATGTTCAGGGTCTGCTCGTTTTCCAGATCGATGCCCTCGGCTGCCACAGCCCGGACAACCGGTAGATCGGCGAGCTGGTCGGCATCTGCGATGACCTGCTCGAAAGCCGTACGGCCTTGGGCGATCAGCCAACCACGGAAGTAGTCGAAGCCATCGTCGGAGCATCCGCCATTGATGACGTAGGCCGCAGCCCAAAGGGGAGCTTGGTAAGAGGCAGCCATCAGGTCCCACAGGATCTGCTGGGCATCGATGATCTGCTGGGGCTCATGGGCAGCCAGTAGTGCTACGGCCCGGTCGGCGATGTCCTCGGCATCGGTTGCATCGGTGGCTCTACCGCGGGCATGTTCCATCAGGTTCCGGAACTGTTCGAGATCCATGACCGCGCAGCATGGCACCCGGGTCTGACAGTTCCGCTGACGTCAAGGGTGTGACTCGACCGCACGCCCCCAGATCTTCGGCAAGGACTTCCGACCGCGCGGGCGGTTGCCTCATCCATGCCTGACGGTGCGGCCGATCCGTTCCCTCTGCTTCGTCTCTGCCCAGCCGCCGAAAGGTGCGGACATGTCTCATGCCCGCATAAGGCCCCTCAATCCGTACGCCGCCAAGCCCACGAAGCGGCCCGCGGGCTATACGACGATCAGGGCGTCGGTCCGCCCCGGGCGGCCGTTGCGGGTCTGGCTGAACCCCGGTCACGGTGCGGCTCTTCTGGACCTGCCCTACGAGCTGTGCTGGGCGACGACGTGGATGGCCGAGGCCAACCGGTGGATCGGGCCGGTGGTGGGGCTGCCCGAGCTGCCGTACGTCGACTTCACCGCGGTCCTCTTCGCCCACCGTGACGACCGGGTGCACTGGAAGACGGAGACGATCGTCGCCCACGCGGCGGGGCGCCCCTTCGCCTGGGTGGACGACGAGTTGTCGCCCGCGGACTCGGCGTACGTCGCCGGACATCACCCCGCGCCGGCCCTGCTGCACCACGTCAGCCCTCGACTCGGGCTGCGCGACGGGGACTTCGGCACCCTGGCCGAGTTCGCGGCCGGTCTGTCGACATGACGGAACGCGCGTCAGCCGAGTACCAGCGGGAGTCTCAAGGCCAGTTCACCGAGTTCGGAGCGCTCCGCGTCGGTGGCTGTCCGGCGGCCGGTGCCGACGAGGAGGGCGGTCTCGTCGGTGAACGACCGGGGAAACGGGCTGCCCGCGATGCTTTCCAGCAGGGCACGGGAGCGGGCCAGGCCCTCACCGGTCGGCCGCGTCACGTTCGCGCTCGCGCTCGGGAGGTGCGCGATCAGGTCCAGGTGGTGCAGCGTCCATTCCAGGACGTACGCGGTGAGGTAGTCGGCGACGGTGAGGACCTGGTCCTGGGTGCTCACCCGGGCGCCGGGGTCGGCCAGTCCGGCCGCGCGTCCGGCGGCGGAGCCGACGTCGTCGAGGTGGAACCTCAGCAGCGCCGGGTCCTCGTACGCGGCGGCCAGCCGGACGGTGAGCGCGTCGAGCGGGTCCTCACCGGTCGGGGGCTGGTCCGCGACGTGCCAGTAGGTCGCGGCGTTCACGGTCGGTTCCGTCTCGGCGGGCGTGACCAGGGTGATCAGGACGTCCTGCGCGTCGATGACCAGGTGGCACACCAGATCCCGCACCAGCCAGCCCGCGCACCCCGAGGGCCGCTGGAAGTCCTCGTCCGGCAGTTCGGCGACCGCCGCGCGCAGCGCCGTCCATGAGTGCGAGAAGAGATCCACACCGGCACGGTAGTGCACCGCCGGGCGCCCTCCCGGTGGAAGGGCGCCCGGAGCGGATGCCGGCGGTCAGTTGTGGCTGTGCAGGATCTCGTTCAGGCCGCCCCACACCGCGTTGTTCGGGCGGGCCTCCACCGTGCCGGTGACCGAGTTGCGGCGGAAGAGGATGTGGGAGGCGCCGGAGAGTTCGCGGGCCTTGACGATCTGGCCGTCGGGCATCGTCACCCGGGTGCCGGCGGTGATGTACAGGCCGGCCTCGACCACGCACTCGTCGCCCAGCGCGATGCCGACGCCCGCCTCGGCGCCGATCAGGCAGCGCTCGCCGACGGAGATGATCACGTTGCCGCCACCCGAGAGGGTGCCCATCGTGGAGGCGCCGCCGCCGATGTCCGAACCGTCGCCGATGACCACGCCGGCCGAGATGCGGCCCTCGACCATCGAGGTGCCGAGGGTGCCCGCGTTGAAGTTCACGAAGCCCTCGTGCATGACGGTCGTGCCCTCGGCGAGGTGCGCGCCGAGGCGGACCCGGTCGGCGTCGGCGATACGGACGCCCTTCGGCGCGACGTAGTCCGTCATACGCGGGAACTTGTCGACGGACGTCACCTGGAGGTGCAGTCCCTCGGCGCGGGCGTTCAGGCGGACCGTCTCGAGGTCGTCGACGGCGACGGGGCCGAGGGAGGTCCAGGCCACGTTGGCGAGGTGGCCGAAGATGCCGTCCAGGTTCTGGCCGTGCGGCTTGACCAGGCGGTGGGAGAGGAGGTGGAGGCGCAGGTAGACGTCGTGGGCGTCGAGCGGCTTGTCGTCGAGGGAGCCGATGACCGTCCGGACCGCGACCACCTCGACGCCTCGGCGGGCATCCCTGCCGATCGCCTTCGCCGCACCCTCGCCGAGCAGTTCCGCGGCCTGCTCGGCGGAGAGGCGCTCGGTGCCGGAGGGGCCGGGTTCGGCGGTGAGTCCGGGAGCGGGGAACCAGGTGTCGAGGATCGTGCCGTCGGCGGCGACGGTGGCGAGGCCGGCGGCCACCGCGCCGGTGGTGCTCGGAACAGTCGTGTCGGTCATGAGGGAAACCTAACCGGATGGGGGGTTCGGAAGCTAACCAGCGGCACCCTGTCTCAGGTACCGGGCGGCGGGACGAGCCGGGCCAGTGCCTGGCGGGTGTACTCCTCGTCGTAGGGCGTGTCCGTCAGGAGGACCTGGAGGCAGATGCCGTCCAGGAGGGCGACCAGGGCGCGGGCCGTGAGCGGGTCGGTGCGGCGGGCGAGTACGGCGGCCAGGTCGTCGGCCCATTCGGCGGCCACCGGGCGCAGCGCGGGGCGGCGCAGGGCGGCCAGATAGAGCTCGTACTCGAGTTCCACGCCGGTGCGGTCGCCGGACAGCCAGTCGCCGAGCCAGCCTGCCAGTTCGGCGGGCAGGTCCGAGCGGGGGTCGGACAGCGCGCCGCGGGACTCGATCACCTTGGCGAAGCCCTCGTTGGCCTGGCGCAGGGCGGCCACCAACAGGTCGTCGAGGGTCGAGAAGTGGTAGGTCGTGGAGCCGAGGGGGACGTCCGCCTCGGCGGCGACCGAGCGGTGGGTGAGACCGGCCAGGCCACTGCGTCCCACCACGCGGATCGCCGCGTCGATGATCCGCTGCCGGCGCTCGGGGTCGTGACGGCGGGGCATCAGTGCGCGCCTCCGAGGTTGAGCACCACAACGCCGCCCACGATCAGCACGATCCCGGCGACCTTGGTGAGGGTGAGCGACTCGCCGAACAGGGCCAGGCCGAGAAGCGCGATCGTCGCCGTGCCGACACCGGCCCATATGGCGTACGCCGTGCCGATGCCGACCGTCTTCAGGGTCTGGGCGAGGAGGGTGAAGGACACGATGTAGCCGAGCGTCGTGAGGACGGTGGGCCAGAGCCTGCTGAAGCCCTCGCTGTACTTCATGGCGGTCGTCGCGGCCACCTCGGCGGCGATGGCTCCGCAGAGCATCACATATCCCATGTGTACGAGCGTACATAACGAGGGAGCGCGATGCGTACGCGCGTACATAACGTGTGGATGACGGTTCCGGTGACGGCCCCCTGTCGAGGGCGGCGGCGAAAGTGTTATCGAAAGCGCTCACTGAAACGGCTGAACACAGGCCACAGCGTCCACTACTGTTTCACCGTTCATGCACATCGGGCCATCGCAGTCGCGGCCGCCCGATCGAGGCGCCGCTGGAGGAACAGCGCATGCCAGAAAACAAGTCCCGGCCTCCCCAGGATCAGCCCTGGGAGAACGGCTGGGCCCCGGACAGCTCCCGGGCTCCCGGAACCCGGCGGCTCTGGCTGGCCGGTGGCCTCGCCGTGGCCACCGTCATCGCCTGCGTCACCACGATCGCCGTGTCCGACCGGACCCCTGACGAGCAGTCGGACGCCCGCGAGGGGCAGACGTTGTCCGACGACGAGACCGGGTCGGGCCTGATCTCTTTCACCACACCCTCGCCCTCGCCCTCGGCGAGTGGCAGCGCCACGGCGTCGGGCGGTGAGAAGAGCCCCCAGAACACCTCGTCGTCGGCCTCGAGTTCGGCCGCGTCGTCCTCCCCCTCGGCGGAGGGCGGAAAGGGCGGCTCGGCGGAGGAGGGCGGCAACAGCAGCCCCACGGCGCACAGTTCGGGCACGACCACGCCGAAGCCGACGAAAAAGCCGTCCGACCCGAAGCCGCCGTCCAGCTACGAGAGGTCGGTGCAATCGGTCAACTACCCGGACCGCTACTGGCATGTGAGCGACGGTCTGGTGAAGCTCGACGCGCCCCGCGGCTCGGAGTCCCGCGAGGACTCGACGTTCACCGTCGTCAAGGGCCTGACCAACAGCTCCTGCTTCTCGTTCAAGACGTCCGACGGCAAGTACCTGCGGCACCGCAACTTCGTCCTGCGTGCCGAACGCAACGACGGCTCCGGCCTGTTCAAGCAGGACGCCACGTTCTGCTCCCGCCCCTCCTCCTTTTCCGGGGCGGTCATGCTGGAGTCGGTGAACTACCCCGGCCGCTTCCTGCGCCACCAGAACTTCGCGCTGCGCCTGGACCCCTACGGCTACGCCACGACCAACCGCCCGGACTTCTCGTTCCGTGTGGTGGCTCCCCTCGGCTGACCGGAACCGAACCCGCATGCAGGTGTGGCCCCCGGCCTGTGCCGGGGGCCACACCTGCATGTCACGTTCTCAGACGTTGAAGCCCAGCGCCCGCAGCTGCTCGCGGCCGTCGTCCGTGATCTTGTCCGGTCCCCACGGGGGCATCCAGACCCAGTTGATGCGCAGTTCACTGACGAGGCCGTCCGTGGCGGACTTGGCCTGGTCCTCGATGACGTCGGTCAGCGGACAGGCCGCCGAGGTCAGGGTCATGTCGATGGTCGCGATGTTCGCGTCGTCGATGTGAACGCCGTAGATCAGGCCCAGGTTGACGACGTCGATGCCCAGTTCGGGGTCGACGACGTCCAGCAGGGCCTCACGGACCTCCTCCTCGGAGGCGGGCTTCATCTCGATGGTCTCGCTCATGCCGTCTTCCTTTCGAACGCCTGGGCCGTCGCGTCCTTCCATGCCATCCAGCTCAGCAGGGCGCACTTGACCCGGGCCGGGTACTTGGAGACTCCGGCGAACGCGACCGCGTCCTCCAGTACGTCCTCCATCGCGTCGTCGGGCTCGATCCTGCCCTTGGACTGCATCAGTTCCAGGAACGTCTCCTGGATCCGCTGCGCGTCCGCGAGGTCCTTGCCGACCAGCAGTTCGTTCAGCACGGACGCCGAGGCCTGGCTGATGGAGCAGCCCTGGCCCTCGTAGGAGACGTCCTCGATCGTCGTGCCGTTGTACTTCACCCGCAGGGTGATCTCGTCGCCGCAGGTCGGGTTGACGTGGTGAACCTCGGCATCGCCGTCCCGCAGACCACGCCCGTGGGGGTGCTTGTAGTGGTCCAGGATGACTTCCTGGTACATCGAGTCCAGCTTCACGGTCTCAGCTCACGCCCCTCAGCCGAAGAAGTTCCGTACGTGCTCCAGACCGTCGACCAGAGCGTCGATCTCGGCCGGCGTGGAGTACAGATAGAACGACGCTCGCGTGGTCGCGGGAATTCCGTACCGGAGGCAGACCGGCCGCGCGCAGTGGTGGCCGACACGGACCGCGATGCCCTGTTCGTCGAGGACCTGGCCCACGTCGTGCGGGTGGATGTCGCCGAGCGTGAAGGAGATCGCCGCGCCGCGGTCCTCGGCCGTGGCCGGGCCGATGATCCTCAGGCCGGGGACCTCCGCCAGCCGCTTCACCGCGTACTCGGTGAGCGCGTGCTCGTGGGCGAGGATCCTGTCCATGCCGATGGCGTTGAGGTAGTCGATGGCCGCGCCGAGGCCGACCGCCTGGGCGACCGGCGGCGTGCCCGCCTCGAACTTGTGCGGTGCGGGGGCGTAGGTCGAGGAGTGCATCGACACCGTCTCGATCATCTCGCCGCCGCCGAGGAACGGGGGCAGGTCCTCCAGCAGCTCCTGGCGGCCCCAGAGGACGCCGATGCCGGTCGGACCGCACATCTTGTGGCCGGTGAAGGCCACGAAGTCGGCCTGGAGGGCCTGGACGTCCATCGGCATGTGGGGAGCCGCCTGCGAGGCGTCGATGCAGACCAGGGCGCCGACCTCCTGGGCGCGGCGCACTATCGCCTCGACCGGGTTGACCGTGCCCAGGATGTTCGACACCAGCACGAAGGAGACGATCTTCGTCTTCTCGGTGATGATCTCGTCGATGTCGGACAGGTCGAGACGGCCGTCGTCCGTGAGGCCGAACCACTTCAGCTTCGCTCCCGTGCGCTGCGCGAGCAGCTGCCACGGCACGATGTTGGAGTGGTGCTCCATCTCGGTGATGACGATCTCGGTCTCGTGGTCCACCCGGTAGGGCTCGTCGGCCCAGCCGAGCATGTTCGCCACGAGGTTCAGCGACTCCGAGGCGTTCTTGGTGAAGATCACCTCGTTGCGGCTGGGCGCGTTGATGAACGCGGCGACCTTGTCCCGCGCGCCCTCGTACAGCGCCGTGGCCTCCTCGGCGAGCACATGCACACCGCGGTGGACGTTGGCGTTGTGGCGCTCGTAGTACTCGCTCAGGGCGTCCAGCACCTGGCGCGGCTTCTGCGAGGTCGCCGCGTTGTCCAGGTACACGAGCTTCTGACCGTCGTGGACCTGCCGGTCCAGGATGGGGAAGTCCTTGCGGAGCGCCTCGGTGTCGAGGAGGCCCGGCAGCTGTGTCACGCGGATGCGCCACCCTTCACGTATGCCTCGTAGCCCTCGTTCTCCAGCTTGTCCGCGAGCTCGGGGCCGCCGGACTCGGCGATCCGCCCGTCGGCGAAGACATGGACGTGGTCGGGCTTGATGTAGCGCAGGATGCGCGTGTAGTGCGTGATCAGCAGGGTGCCGACCTCGCCGGTCTCGCGGACGCGGTTGACGCCCTCGGAGACGATACGAAGGGCGTCGACGTCGAGGCCGGAGTCGGTCTCGTCGAGGATCGCGATCTTCGGCTTGAGCAGTTCCAGCTGAAGGATCTCGTGACGCTTCTTCTCACCGCCGGAGAAGCCTTCGTTGACGTTGCGCTCGGCGAAGGCGGGGTCCATGTTGAGGCGCTGCATGGCCTCCTTGACCTCCTTCACCCAGGTGCGCAGCTTGGGGGCCTCGCCGCGGATGGCGGTGGCGGAGGTGCGCAGGAAGTTCGACACGGAGACGCCGGGCACCTCGACCGGGTACTGCATCGCCAGGAACAGGCCCGCGCGGGCGCGCTCGTCGACGGACATCTCCTGGACGTCCTCGCCGTCGAGCAGCACGGTGCCGCCGGTGATCGTGTACTTCGGGTGGCCCGCGAGGGAGTAGGCGAGGGTCGACTTGCCGGAGCCGTTGGGGCCCATGATGGCGTGCGTCTCGCCCTGCTTCACGGTCAGGTCGACACCCTTGAGGATCTCCTTCGTGGCGTTGTCGGCCTCGACGGTGACGTGCAGGTCTCGGATTTCAAGCGTTGCCATGGGTGCCTCAGGACTCCTGGGTGAGGGAGACGAGCACGTCGTCCCCTTCGATCTTTACGGGGTAAACGGGGACGGGGCGCGTCGCGGGGAGGCCGGACGGCTTGCCGGTGCGGAGGTCGAACGACGAGCCGTGCAGCCAGCACTCGATCTGACAGTCCTCCACCTCGCCCTCGGAGAGCGAGACGTTCGCGTGCGAGCAGATGTCGTGTATCGCGAACACCTCTCCCTCGGTCTGCACGACCGACACCGGCGTGCCGTCGAGTTCCACCCTTTTGGGGGTGTCCTCCTCCAGCTCGCTCAGCGCACAGGCCCGAACGAAACGGGCGCGGTCGAAGGCCATCAGACCGTGGCCTCCAGCTCGGTCTCGATCCTGCCGAGCAGGCGCTCCTGGAGGTCCGGGACACCGATCTGCTGGACCAGTTCGGCGAAGAAGCCGCGGACCACCAGGCGGCGGGCCTCGTCGGCCGGGATGCCGCGGGCCATCAGGTAGAAGAGCTGCTCGTCGTCGAAGCGGCCGGTGGCACTCGCGTGCCCGGCGCCGACGATCTCGCCGGTCTCGATCTCCAGGTTCGGCACCGAGTCGACCCGCGCGCCGTCCGTGAGGACCAGGTTGCGGTTCATCTCGTAGGTGTCGGTGCCCTCGGCCTTGGCCTCGATCAGCACGTCACCGATCCACACGGCGTGCGCGTCCTCGCCCTGGAGGGCGCCCTTGTAGACGACGTTGGACTTGCAGTGCGGGACGTTGTGGTCGACCAGCAGACGGTGCTCCTGGTGCTGGCCGGCGTCGGTGAAGTACAGGCCGAACAGCTCGGCCTCGCCGCCGGGGCCGGCGTAGGACACACGCGGGTGCAGTCGTACGACGTCGCCGCCGAAGGTGACGACGACGGACTTGAAGGTGGCGTCGCGGCCGATCAGGGCGTTGTGCTGGGCCACGTGCACGGCCTTGTCGTCCCAGTCCTGGACGGAGACGACGGTCAGCTTGGCGCCGTCCCCGAGGAGGTAGTCGACGTTGGCGGCCACCACGGCGTCACCGGTGTGGTCGATGACCACGACGGCCTCGGCGAAGGCGCCCAGCTCGATCACCTGGTGGCCGAAGGAGACCCCGCCCTCGCCGTGCACGGCGATACGGATCGGCTCGGCGAGGACCGTCTCCTTGGGGACGGTGATCACGCCGGCCTGCTCGAACGCCGAGTACGCCTGGGCGGCGACGCGGTCCGCCGGGGTGCCGGCCCTGCCGAGCCGCGCGTCGTCACGGCCTACGAGTTCGACGGTGACGCCCTCAGGGGCCTGCACGTCGACCTTGACGCCCTGGCCGTTGGCGACGGCGGTGCCGTCGTGCAGGCCGCGCAGGCGCTCCAGCGGGGTGAACCGCCACTCCTCCTCGCGGCCGTGCGGGACCGGGAAGTCCGCCACGTCGAAGGACGGGGGCGCACTCATGCGCGTGGCGACGGTCGACTCGGCGGCGACCGCGATCGCGCCGGCGGTGGTGGACCCCGCCGGGATGTTCTGAGCCTCAGCCATGGCTGTCGGTTTGCTCTCTTCCTACGTCAGAATCTGCGTGCTGCTCGAAAGGCGGGGTCTTAACCGACCGAGCCCTCCATCTGCAGCTCGATCAGCCGGTTGAGCTCCAGCGCGTACTCCATCGGCAGCTCCTTCGCGATGGGCTCGACGAAGCCGCGCACGATCATGGCCATCGCCTCGAACTCGGTCATGCCACGGCTCATCAGGTAGAAGAGCTGGTCGTCGCTGACCTTGGAGACGGTCGCCTCGTGGCCCATGGACACGTCGTCCTCGCGGACGTCGACGTACGGGTACGTGTCCGAGCGGGAGATGGTGTCGACGAGCAGCGCGTCGCACAGCACGTTCGACTTGGAGCCGTGGGCGCCCTCGCCGATCTCGACGAGACCGCGGTAGGACGTACGGCCACCGCCACGCGCCACGGACTTCGACACGATGTTGGAGGAGGTGTTCGGCGCCATGTGGACCATCTTGGAGCCGGCGTCCTGGTGCTGGCCCTCGCCCGCGAAGGCGATGGAGAGGGTCTCGCCCTTGGCGTGCTCGCCCATGAGGTAGACGGCCGGGTACTTCATCGTCACCTTGGAGCCGATGTTGCCGTCGATCCACTCCATGGTCGCGCCCTCGTACGCCACGGCGCGCTTGGTGACCAGGTTGTAGACGTTGTTCGACCAGTTCTGGATGGTCGTGTAGCGGCAGCGGGCGTTCTTCTTGACGATGATCTCGACGACCGCGCTGTGCAGCGAGTCCGACTTGTAGATCGGGGCGGTACAGCCCTCGACGTAGTGCACGTAGGCACCCTCGTCGACGATGATCAGGGTCCGCTCGAACTGGCCCATGTTCTCCGTGTTGATCCGGAAGTAGGCCTGGAGCGGGATCTCGACCTGCACGCCCTTGGGCACGTAGATGAAGGAGCCGCCCGACCACACGGCGGAGTTCAGCGACGCGAACTTGTTGTCGCCGACCGGGATGACCGTCCCGAAGTACTCCTTGAAGAGCTCCGGGTGCTGCTTCAGCGCGGTGTCGGTGTCGAGGAAGATGACGCCCTGCTCCTCCAGGTCCTCGCGGATCTGGTGGTAGACGACCTCGGACTCGTACTGGGCGGCGACACCGGCGACGAGGCGCTGCTTCTCGGCCTCCGGGATGCCCAGCTTGTCGTAGGTGTTCTTGATGTCCTCGGGCAGGTCCTCCCAGGACTCCGCCTGCTTCTCCGTGGAGCGCACGAAGTACTTGATGTTGTCGAAGTCGATGCCGGAGAGGTCGGAACCCCAGTTCGGCATGGGCTTCTTCTCGAACAGGCGCAGGCCCTTGAGACGGAGCTTGGTCATCCACTCCGGCTCGGACTTCTTCTGGGAGATGTCGCGGACGACGTCCTCGTTGATGCCGCGCTTGGCGGAGGCACCGGCCACGTCGGAGTCGGCCCAGCCGTATTCGTACGTGCCCAGACCCTCGAGCTCGGGGTGGGCGGTCTCCTCGATGGGGAGCGTCATGCGGGGTTCCTCCCGGCGGTACTTGCAGATGCGTTGGGCAGATCGGAAACGGTCTTGGAAATCTTTGGGATAAACGTCGTGCAGACGCCGTCGCCGTGGGCGATGGTGGCCAGCCGCTGGACGTGCGTGCCGAGCAGTTGGGAGAAGATCTCGGTCTCCGCCTCGCACAGTTGCGGGAACTGCTCGGCGACATGTGCGACCGGGCAGTGGTGCTGGCAGAGCTGCTCGCCCTTTTGCGGGAGGGGCGCGCTACGCGCCGTAGCAGCGTACCCGTCGGCGCTCAGGGCCCTGGCCAGGGCCTCGGTGCGCTCCTCGGGGGAGGCTGCCTCGACGACCTTGCGGTACGCGGCGGCCTGGTCGGCCATCCGGGAACGGGCGAAGGCGACGACTGCCTCGTCGCCGCCGAACCGCTCCTGGATCCAGCGCAGGGCTTCCGCGGCGAGCTTGTCGTAGGACTGGTCGAAGGCGTCCCGGCCGCAGTCGGTCAGGGCGAACACCTTGGCGGGACGGCCACGCGTCCGCGCCCCGTACACCCGCTGCTCACGAGCCTGTACGACGTCGTCGGCGAGCAGTGCGTCGAGGTGGCGGCGTACGGCGGCCTGGGTCAGGCCCAGCCGGCCGGCCAGCTCGGCGACGGTCGACGGCCCGTGGTCCAGGATGGACCGCGCGACCCGGTTGCGGGTGGACCGCTCTCCGGTCGCGAGCTCCTCACGAGCCTCGCCGACGTATTTCACAACGCCATTGTTGCGTAATTCGTCGAACCCAGGCAAGCCGCGTCCGGACGGGCGGACGGTGCCCTACGTCACTTAGGTATACCTAATCTGACCTGCGGAAACGATCACTGATCGATCAAACGGCAGGCTAATTCACTGGCCGACGGACCCTCCGCGGAGGACACTCCGAACCATGTCCACACCCCCTCCCACCGGCCCACTTGTCACCCGCGCCACCCTCGCGGCAGAACTTCGTGCCGTGGGCGTCGAAACGGGTGAAACCCTCCTCGTCCACTCCTCCCTCAGCGCACTCGGCTGGGTCTGCGGCGGCCCCGTCGCGGTCGTCCAGGGACTGCTCGACACCCTCGGCCCGGACGGCACACTCGTGGTCCCGACCCAGACCGGGGACCTGTCCGACCCCGCGGAGTGGAGCCGCCCGCCGGTGCCGCGCGAGTGGTGGGAGACGATCCGGGCCACCATGCCCGCCTACGACCCCCTGATCACCCCCAGCCGAGGCGTCGGGGTGATCCCGGAGACCGTCCGCACCTGGCCCGGCGCCCTGCGCAGCGCGCACCCGCAGACCTCCTTCGCGGCGCTCGGGGCACGCGCCTCCGAGATCACCGGGGGACACGCCCCGGACTGCCGGCTCGGCGAGCACAGTCCGCTGGCCCGCCTGGAGAAACTGGGCGCCCGGGTGCTGCTGCTCGGCGCGGGATACGACACCTGCACCGGCTTCCACCTCGCCGAGTACCGGATCCCGGCCCCGCTCGTGGAGGTCGGCCGCCCCGGGCCGGACGGCTGGGAGATCATGACCGAGGTGTCGATCGACTCCGACCGGTTCGACGAGCTGGGGCACGACTTCGAACGGGACCGTCCCGTCGTACGGGGCCGGGTGGGCGCCGCCGACGTACGGCTGTTCCCGGTCGCGGACGCCGTGGCCTACGCCGAGCGCTGGCTCGCGGTGCACCGGCCCCGCGAGGAGGAGTGGTGAGGTCCGCCCGCGTCACGCGCCGTCGGGCGTGACCGGTTTCCATACCCGCCGATCTGAGCCCCCTGCGCCGAACCTAGACTCTGGACCCATGCGAACCGATCCTGTCGTCCGGGTCCAGGCCCTGGTGAAGCAGTACGGCGCCAAGACGGCGGTGGACGGCCTCGACCTGACGGCCCGCGCGGGCGTCACCGCCGTACTCGGCCCCAACGGCGCCGGGAAGACGACCACGATCGAGACCTGCGAGGGATACCGCAGACCGGACTCCGGCAGCGTGCGGGTACTGGACCTCGACCCGGTGAGGCAGGCGTCCGAGCTACGGCCCCGGATCGGCGTGATGCTCCAGTCCGGGGGCGTGTACTCGGGCGCGCGCGCCGACGAGATGCTCCGGCACATCGCGAAACTGCACGCGCATCCGCTGGACGTGGACGCGCTGATCGAGCGGCTCGGCCTCGGCTCCTGCGGCCGTACGACGTACCGCCGCCTCTCCGGCGGCCAGCAGCAGCGCCTCGCGCTGGCGATGGCCGTGGTCGGCCGCCCCGAACTGGTGTTCCTGGACGAGCCCACCGCCGGCCTCGACCCACAGGCCCGCCGCGCCACCTGGGACCTCGTACGGGATCTGCGCGCGGACGGCGTCTCGGCCATCCTCACCACGCACCACATGGACGAGGCCGAACAGCTCGCCGACGACGTGGCGATCATCGACGCGGGCCGGGTCATCGCCCAGGGCTCCCCGGAGGAGCTGTGCCGCGGCGGCGCCGAGAACACCCTGCGCTTCACCGGCCGCCCCGGACTCGACGTGGCCTCCCTGCTCAAGGCCCTGCCCGCGGACTCCCTGGCCGCCGAGCTGACCCCGGGTTCGTACCGGGTCAACGGCAAGGTCGACCCGCAGCTGCTGGCGACGGTGACGTCGTGGTGCGCGCAGCACGGGGTGATGCCGGACCGGATCTCGGTCGAACGGCACACCTTGGAGGACGTCTTCCTGGAACTGACCGGCAAGGAGCTGCGCTCGTGACCGCCACTGGCACCTACACCCCGAAGCCGGGCGCGGCACCCCTCTCCCGCATGATCGCCGCCCAGGCCGCGCTGGAGACGAAGATGCTCCTGCGCAACGGCGAGCAGCTGCTGCTCACCGTGGTGATCCCGACGCTGCTGCTGGTGCTGTTCAGCACCGTGGACGTCGTCGACACCGGCGCGGGCGAGGCGGTGGACTTCCTCGCCCCCGGCATCCTCGCCCTCGCGGTCATGTCCACGGCCTTCACCGGCCAGGCCATCGCCACCGGCTTCGAACGCCGGTACGGCGTCCTCAAGCGGCTCGCCTCCTCACCCCTCCCCCGCTGGGCCCTGATGACGGCGAAGACCGCGTCGGTGCTGGTCACCGAGGTCCTCCAGGTGATCCTGCTGACGGTGATCGCCCTCGCCCTGGGCTGGGACCCGCACGGCAACCCCGCCGCCGTGCTGCTCCTCCTGGTCCTCGGCACGGCGGCCTTCTCCGGCCTCGGCCTGCTGATGGCGGGCACCCTGAAGGCGGAGGCGACCCTGGCCGCCGCCAACCTGGTCTTCCTGCTGCTGCTCGTGGCCGGCGGGGTCATCGTCCCGCTGGACAGGTTCCCCTCCGCCGCCCAGGACGTCCTCGGCCTGCTCCCGATCTCGGCCCTCTCCGACGGCCTGCGGGACGTCCTCCAGCACGGCGCGGGCACGCCCTGGGGCGACCTGGGGATCCTGGCGGTGTGGGCGGTCGTGGGACTGGCGGCGGCCGGGAGGTTCTTCCGCTGGGAGTAGGCACGCCGGTGGGAGTGGGCACCCCTCGTGAAAGCGTGCACAAGCGGCGCCCTACGATGGTGGCGTGCCGAACGTGACCCGCGCCGACGCCCTGGCGGCCGTGCGCAACCCCCTCGCCTTCATCGCCGCACGCTGGACGCCCGAACCCCGGACGGTCCAGCGGGCGGCGCTCTCCGCGCTCGTGATGTCGGTGGTCATCGTGGTCACCGGCGGTGCCGTACGGCTCACCGGCTCCGGCCTCGGCTGCCCGACCTGGCCCAAGTGCACCGCCGACTCGCTCACCGCGACCAGCGCCATGGGCTTCCACGGAGCCATCGAGTTCGGCAACCGCATGCTGACGTACGTGCTGTGTGCGGCGGTCGGCTGGGCGATCATCGCGGCACGCTCAGAGAAGCCGTACCGCCGGAGTCTGACCCGGCTGGGCTGGGCGCAGTTCTGGCTGGTGATGAGCAACGCGGTCCTCGGCGGGATCGTGGTGCTCGTCGGTCTCAACCCGTACACGGTCGCGGCGCACTTCCTGCTCGCCTCGGCGCTCATCGCGGTCGCCGCGGTGATGTGGCAGCGCACCCGGGAGGGCGACGGGAAGCCCCGGCCGCTGGTCGGCAGGCCCGTGCAGCAGCTGGTGTGGGTCCTGGTGACCGCCTCGGCGCTGCTGATCGCCGTCGGCACCGTGGTGACCGGCGCGGGCCCGCACGCGGGTGACTCCAGCGAGGTCGAGCGGATGCCGCTGGACTGGGAGACGGTGGCCAAGCTGCACGCCGTGCTCGCCTGGATCGTGGTGACCCTGACCTTCGCCCTCTGGTTCATCCTCAAGGCGGTCGAATCCCCCAAGAGCCCCCTGGACCGCACCCGCGACCTGTTCCTGGTGCTGCTCTCACAGGGCGTCATCGGTTACGTCCAGTACTTCACGGATCTTCCCGAGGCGCTGGTCGGCCTGCACATGCTCGGCTCGGCCCTGGTGTGGATCGCCGTACTCCGGGTGCTGCTGGCGCTGCGCGAGCGCCCGGAGACGGCGGTGGAGCTGCCGGGGCGGGCGGCCGAGGCCACGGTCGGTTCCCACACGTAGGCAGGACAGGTCCTGGGCATTCACCCCAGCCCGTACACCCGCCGCGCGTTCCCCGCCGCCACCATCCCCGCCACCCGCTGCGCGTCCGTCAGCGACCACGCGCCTTCCGCGACCCAGGTGCCCAGCACCCGTCCGAGGGCCTCGCGGAACAGCCGGGCGCCGACCACGTGCAGCTCGGGCAGGCCGCGTGCCCCGCTGGAGAAGAGGATCTTGCCGAAGGGGGCCAGCTCCAGGATCTCCGCGAGGACGGTCGCCGCACGGGCGCCGGTGCGGACGAGGGCGGCGCCGGAGTCGGCGTACACATGCGGGAAGACCCCGGCCAGATGGGCGGCGTGGCGGTGGTAGGGGTAGCCGTGCAGCAGGACCAGGTCGGTGCCGAGACCCGCCGTCGCCCGGACGAAGTCCGTCAGCAGGACGGGGTCGGTGCGGTCGATGCGCAGGCCCGGCTCGCCCAGCCCGGCGTGCAGTTGGAGGGGCAGCCCGGAGGCGACGGCGATCCACAGCAGGTGTCGTAGCAGCACGGGGTCGCTCAGCTCACCGCCGACCCGGCGGGCCGCCAGCCAGCGGCCGGCCGCGCCCCGCACCTCCCCCGCGCCGGGCGGCTCCGGCGCCAGGGCCAGGCCGTGGCGGACGCCGGCGACGGAGGTGAAGGCGACCGCGTTCGCGGCGGCCGAGTGGACCGCCTCGGCGAGGTTGGCGAGGAGGGACTCGACGGTCCCGGAGGTGTCGGCGACCTGCTCGGCGAGGAGTTCCAGGCGGACGATCTCGCGGGCCTCGGCGGCTCCCGCGGAGGCGAGTTCACCCGGTCCGGTGAGGTCGCCGGGCAGGCCCGTGTCGACGAGGTACGTCGTGATGCCGCTGCCGCGCAGCAGCCGGCGGCCCGACTCCAGCACGCCTAGTTCACGGCGCCGGGCGAGATAGTGGGCGGGCGCGCAGTGCGGTTCCAGACCGAGCAGCGGGGGGCACCAGCGCCGTACCGCGAAGCCGGTCTGGGTGTCGAACAGGGTGGTGCCCGGGGCGGGCGGGCCCTCGGTGCGGGCCAGTTGGGCCTCGAAGGTGCCGAGGCCCAGCTCCGTTCTCAGGATGCCGTGGCAGTACTGGTCCACCAGGGACGGCGTATCGATCATCGGGACTCCCGCGACTGGACCTCGTACTCCTAAGGTCCTAACGGGTGAACCGGGTGTCAGGTAGTGCCGGAGAGCCGCTCAGCCGTTCTTGGGGCCGCCGACCTGGATCCCCGCCATGCGGGTCCACTCGTACGGGCCTGTCTTCACCTTGGCCGCGAACTCGCCGTCGAAGGACTCGTGGACCGTGACGCCGGACTTCTCCACGGCCGCGCGGGCGATGTCCACCGAGGGCGCCACCAGGTCGCCCCAGCCGCCGTCCTCACCGACGAGGACGATCCGGGCGCCGCGCTCGCCGATGTGGGCGACCTGCGCCTCGGCGCCGCCGTGCTCCTTGGCGAAGGCGTTGATCTGCTTGGTCAGGCGGGCGGTCCTGCGCTCGGCCTTCGCGTCAACCTGCTGCGTGTCTGCCATGGCCAGGATGCTACCGAGGGGTACATCGACTGACGAGAGCGGACCGGTGTGACGTACGTCAGCACGTGTCAGCGCAGGAAGGGGTCGACCGCCACGGCCACGAACAGCAGCGACACATAGGTGATCGACCAGTGGAACAGCCGCATCTCCTTCAGCTTCCCGCCCGTCACCTCGGCCTTCGCGCGGTTCTGCAGACCGTGCGCCTCCCACAGCCACCAGCCGCCCGCGACCAGCGCGACCGAGGTGTAGAACCAGCCGGTGTAACCCAGCGGGGTGAGCAGCAGCGAGACGGCGACCATCACCCAGCTGTAGAGGACGATCTGCTTGGCGACGACCTTGTTGGAGGCGACGACCGGCAGCATCGGCACGCCCACGCGCGCGTAGTCCTCCCTGACCTTCATGGACAGCGGCCAGTAGTGCGGCGGCGTCCAGAAGAACATGACGAGGAAGAGGACGACCGGCGCCCAGGACACGGAGTTGGTGACGGCCGACCAGCCGATGAGGACCGGCATACAGCCCGCGATGCCGCCCCACACGATGTTCTGCGAGGTGCGGCGCTTGAGGATCATCGTGTAGACGACCACATAGAAGAGGAGTGCCCCGAGGGCGAGCCAGGCGGACAGCCAGTTGACCGTGAGTCCGAACAGCAGCGTCGAGACCACCGCGAGGGCGATGCCGAAGGCGAGGCACTCGCGCGGGCTGACCATGCCGGTGACGAGCGGGCGCTGCGAGGTGCGGTCCATCAGCGCGTCGATGTCGCGGTCGATGTACATGTTGAGCGCGTTGGCGCCGCCCGCGGAGAGGTAGCCGCCGACGCAGGTCAGCAGCACCAGGCCCAGGTCCGGAACGCCCTGCTGCGCCAAAAACATCACCGGGACGGTGGTGATCAGCAGCAGCTCGATGATCCGCGGCTTGGTCAGCGCCACGAACGCCTTGACCCGGGCCCCGAACGGCCGCCGGCTCGGGCTCTGGCTCGTCCCGATCATCCCTACTGGACGGGATTCAACGGCCGTCACGCACACCCCTGACAGAGACTCCCAGCGAGCCTCCCCATGTGAATACGGGGTAAAGGCTCGCGCGTACCACGCCACTCTAGACGTTGCCCATACCCCGCTCTTCGCGGGGGTGGGGTCGTGTTGGGAGACCCCCCGGAGGGACAGGGAAGGCGACAGGGAAAGGGGGTACGGATGAGTCGTACTCAAGCTCGATTGAGCAGTCGGATCAAAGGCTCCGTATTCAAGTGCCAAGCGCGATTCCGGCCAGTCACCAGGCGGATCGCAGCAACGCCCGGCAGTCTGGAACAGCTCGAAAAAACGCACGTCCCCGCAGGGGTAGGCTCGACAGCGGCCGGTGGGCTTCCAGTGCGCCGGCAGCCGGTGGGCGCGTGCCCAGAACAGCCGGTATTCGACATGTGGAGAGGAGCCCTGACTCAGGGTGAGCACCAAGCCGACCACCACAGACCTCGAGTGGACCGAGTTGGACCAGCGCGCGGTTGACACCGCCCGGGTCCTTGCCGCCGACGCCGTACAGAAGGTCGGCAACGGCCATCCGGGTACGGCGATGAGCCTGGCTCCCGCCGCCTACACCCTCTTCCAGAAGGTGATGCGGCAC